>CACYCU010000001.1 GCA_902772945.1 uncultured bacterium
GTCTAGGCTACGATATCCATAAATTAACACAAGGCAGAGATTTGATAATCGGAGGTGTCAAAATCACTCATGAAAAAGGACTTTTGGGACATTCGGATGCTGATGTTTTAATTCATGCAATTATAGATGCAATGCTTGGAGCATTGTGTTTGTCTGATATCGGAACTCTTTTTCCTGATACGGATAATTTTTACAAAGATATTGATAGCACAATATTACTCAAAAAAGTTTATTCTATAATTAAAGAAAAAAATTATAAAATTGAAAACATTGACAGCAATATTATTGCCCAAAGACCCAAAATGATGCCATATATTCCAAAAATGAAAGATGTTTTATGTGAAATTTTAGAAATTCCTCTGGATTGTTTATCAATCAAAGCAAAAACTAATGAAAAAATGGATGCTGTCGGGCAAGAAATGGCTATTGAAGCACATGCTGTTGTTCTATTAAAGAAAATATAACTCTTTTTACTAATGTAATTTATCACAAATTATGTTTTCCTATAATTGGGAGAATTGTTATGGCTAATTACGAATCTTGTGAAATGTGTAACTTTGAAATTCATAAAAGTATCCTTATTGTTGTTTCGGATACCTCAAAATTGACCGATAATACTCAAACCGGCGTATGGTTTGAAGAATTTGCAATCCCATATTTTGAATTAATAAATAAAGGTTATGAAGTAACAACAGCAAGCCCAAACGGCGGACAGATTCCTATTGATCCAAAGAGCTTAATTGATAAATATGACAGTGCAAAACTTGCACTCAGCAATGCAAAACGTCTAAATTCTGTGGATTATCAAAGATATGATGCTATTATACTCCCCGGTGGCCACGGACCTATGTTTGACTTGTCAAATAACGAACTTTTAGGAAAAATAATAAATGATTTTGACAAAAGAGAAAAGTTAATCGCAGCAATTTGTCATGGACCGGCAGGACTTTTATCTGCTGTAAATTTCGTTAAAAACCGTAAACTTACAGCATTTACAAATGAAGAAGAATTCTTTTCCGGCAACGAAACAAAAATACCGTTTTATTTAGAAGATGCACTAAAAAATTCCGGTGCACTATTTGTTCAAGGCAACATTAATGAGGTTAATGTCGTAGAAGACAGAAACCTTATCACAGCCCAAAACTATAAATCAACCGAACTGTTTACTCAAAAAATAATCAAATATCTCGATTAGTTTTTTTATGATATTATAAAATCATAATGGAACTAAAGGATTTACCAAAATGCCCTGTTGAAACAACATTGGCATTAATTGGAGAAAAGTGGAAAATACTAATAATCAGAGATTTGTTGAACGGAACAAAACGTTTTAATGAACTCAAGAAAAGTGGTATTTCTCAAAAAGTTTTGACATCAACTCTTCGTTCTATGGAAGCTGACGGACTTGTTATCAGAAAAGCATATAAACAAGTTCCGCCTCGTGTTGAATACACTTTGTCTGATGTAGGATATTCTCTTGCCGGCGTACTAAACGCCATGGCAAGTTGGGGAACAGATTACAAAACTTTTTTGAAATTATTGAAAAAGAGAGGATAATGTTATTATGCCCAGCATGGCAATTATCATGAAATTTACAATTATGTATAATATTTTACATAAATAGCAAAAATAATTTTTAGCATGTATTATATATGTAGGAGAAAATTTAAATGAAATTATTAGAACAAACTGTAGATAGTAAATTTGATAACTCTCATCTTAAATTGTTGTATCCTAATCTTAAACCTAAAACAAGAGAAGAAGTTATCTTCAGACGTAACGGAAAATCTATTGAAAAAGTTGTTGAATTTAATTTAAAAACCGGTTCAAAAATCAAAACAACTCACTATGATTATTTTAATGATAAAAAAATCAGATCAATAGACGAGTTTGATGAAGCGACAGGCAAAAAAATCAGAACTATTAATTTTGTTCTTTACAAATCTATTGATGAATATGATATTGAAACAGGTAAAAAAGTCAGAACTATTAACTTTAACGTAAAAGATGAATCAAAAATTTCGTCAATCCAAGAATATGATTTGGAAACAGGTAAAATTATAAAAGTTTCTATATACAAACGTGACGGCAGAACTGTCAGTATTATCAAAAATATTGATCCCGTAACCGAAGAAGTTACAAACTGGTTCAGCAAAAGCATAGAGCTTAAGCCGGTTGATATGAATAAATATAAAACTCGTTCTTATGAAAATTATATTAATCATAACAAAAGTCCAAAAGAAGAAATCGCAAAACTTATAGATAATTTGTATAAAAACAATTTGAAATTTGAGAATATTTAGTTATTGTTTATGTTATACTAATTCCGGAAGAGGTATCAAATGGAAAAGTATTATTTAACAACAGCTATAGATTATGTAAATGGTGCACCGCATATCGGTCATGCCTATGAAAAAATTTTAACAGACATTATTGCAAGACACTACTCACAAAGATGCAATGATGTTTTTTTCTTGACAGGAACTGATGAACACGGTATTAAAATCCAAAAAACAGCCACTTCAAAGGGAATGTCCCCAAAAGAATTGTGCGACGAAAATGCACAAAAATTCAAAGATGCTTGGAAAGCTCTTGATATTAATTATACTAAATTTATCAGAACTACTGATAATTATCATGAAAAAGCTGTTCAAAAGATTTTTGATAAACTTCTTCAAAAAGGCGATATATATAAACATTCATATGAAGGTTGGTATTGTTCAGGGTGTGAATGTTTTCTGAACCCAAAAGATTTAACTGAAGACGGACTTTGTCCTGACCATATGAAAAAACCTGATATCGTATCAGAAGAAAATTATTTCTTCAAACTTACAAAATACAAAGACGCTATAATTAAACATATTAAAGAAAATCCTGATTTTATAATGCCTTCATTCAGAGCTAATGAAGTTATTAATCAATTGGAAGATATCCAAGATATTTCAGTATCTCGAGCAAAATCAAACGTAGAATGGGGTATTGATGTTTTGGGTGATAACGAACAATCTATATACGTTTGGATTGACGCATTATCAAATTATATTACCGCTTTGGGATATGAACCTGATAATGAATCCGATGACTTTAAAAAATATTGGCCGGTTGATGTTCATGTAATAGGAAAAGATATTCTAAAATTTCACAGTATTTATTGGCCGGCATTTTTAATGGCATTGGATTTACCTTTACCAAAACATATTTTTGCACACGGATGGATTACAATTGATGAATCAAAAATGTCAAAATCATTGGGCAACGTAATTTCACCAACTTCTGTATTGGAAACCTTCAATATGGAATATCCTGATGCTTTCAGATATTATATGGCAACATCTGCACCATCAGGACGTGATGGAAATTATTCGGATGACGATTTTAAAGAAAAGGTTAATGCCCACCTTGCAAACAGCATGGGAAATCTTTTAAACAGAACTTTATCAATGCTTGTTAAATATTTTGACGGCGAAGTTAAACCTGAATTCAAAGTTCAATCAGAACTTATTGAAAAGGCAATAAAAACAGTAAAAGACGTAATGCATCACTTTGATTACTTTGAAATTCAAGAGGCCGCACA
>CACYCU010000002.1 GCA_902772945.1 uncultured bacterium
AAGAAAAGAGTTGAAAAATACGAAACGGTTATAGAATCGTGGTATCCGATAGGACACGGTGATAAAGGCTTGATAAACGAACCTATATTCACAAAATTAGGGCAAAAATACGGCAAAACTAATGTGCAAATTATTCTCAGATGGCATATTCAGGAAGGAACAATAGTTTTTCCTCGTTCTACAAATCCTGTTCATATAAAAGAAAACTTTGAAATCTTTGACTTTGAATTAACCGAAGATGAAATGAATGAAATCAGAAAACTTGATAGCGGCAAAAGATTTTTCAATATGACATTAGAACAACAGGAAAAAATGTTAGGCTCTTGGAAGCCTGAGGACTAAGGGGGTAAATATAATTATGGAAGAAGTAAGAATTGATGTAAGAACACAGAGTCCTGAAAGGATTGCTGAAGCTGTAAGAAGTTCGGATCTATGTTTTAGAATTAATCATACAAACCCTACAACACCTGAATGTAAAGAGTTGATTGATGAACTTTTTAATCATACCTTGGGTGAAAATACTGTTTTGCACCCGCCAATGTTTACAATATTGCCGGACAAGGTTAAAATAGGTAAAAATGTTACTATTTTGAATAATTTTCAGTGTATGTCTGCAGGCGGTTTGACGATAGAAGACAATACAATGATATCTTTAAATTGTACAATTGCGACAAACAATCATGATATGTATGACAGATATGTTATAACTTGCAAACCTGTACATATAAAAAGAAATGTCTGGATTGGCGTTAATGTAACTATACTTCCAGGAGTGACAATAGGAGAAAATGCAGTTGTTGGTGCTGGAGCTGTCGTAACAAAAGACGTTCCTGACAACGCTGTTGTTGTTGGAAATCCGGCAAGAGTTATAAGGTATCTTGATGCTGATAAGTTTGTAAAATAGTTATTCATGTTTTACTTTTAAATCATAGAATAAAATATCTTCATCATTATCAGTTTTTTCAATCCAGCCGGTTTGAATTTCACATATGGACACATCTTCTTTTGTTATTTTGTGGACATATGTGTTTTTTATGTTTGTTGCGTATGTTGAACAAATTAGAACATCATCCAAAAAAGACTCTCTGTTGAATTTTATATTTAATGTTTTTAGCGTATGAGATTTTCTAAATTCGTTATTTGCAGACGCTTCTGCTATATTTACATAGCTTTTATTGTTGACGTGGTTATTAAAATCCAAATCGGAAAGGTTGTTTTTGTGAGAAATTTCTTTTATTTTTTCTCTGATATCGTTGATTGAGAATTTTTTGTGCTCGCCTATTACCAATTCAGGCAGAACAGTAAATTTTTCGGAAATAATATCAGTTTTTGCGGGACGTTTAGTCTCTTGATCTAAAATAAACCAGCATGCGTTACCTTTTGCAAAAACTTTATCGTTGTATTTTAGGTTGAAATCTGTATATATTTTTAGTTTTGTTATTTCAGAAATCCAAATTTCAGCAGTTATTTCCTCGGACCAAAAAGGTAGATTCCCTGTAAATTCAATATTAAATTCTGAAACTATCCAATATAAATTTTTCGGAAAAAGATCATATGCAGCCATTTTTTTTGTTGCGCAAAATCTTGCAAATGCATCCTGCAAATACATAATAGCGGCAATTGGCCTTAGTCTGTATTCGTTTAAATCCATATTATCCAATATTACATTGTATTTATGTGAATATTTGTTCATATTTATATTATATCATAAATGTATGTTATTATATAAAAATAAAGGAGAAATTTATGTCAAAGAATGTAATTATATTAAATGCAAGTCCAAGGAAAAATTTTAACACTGCAAAGTTGCTAAAAGAAGCTCAAAGAGGTGCGGAATCTTTAGGTGCAAATGTAGAATATTTTAACTTGTATGATTATAATTTTTTAGGCTGCAGAAGCTGTTTTGCTTGTCAAAGAAAAGGTTCTACAACAGAAGGTGTTTGTGCAATAAGAGATGACATAAAACCTATTTTAGAAAAATGTATTAATGCGGATGCAATAATTTTGGGTACTCCGGTTTATTTTTCATATCCGACAGGTGTTTTTAGAAGTTTTGCTGAAAGATTGCTTTTTGCAAATCACACATACATGGTTGATCATGAAAAAGGTGGTTTAAAAAGAAGACTTGACAGGGTTATTCCGACAGGGATAATTTTTACAATGAATTGTCCTGAGGATTTGGCAAAGAATATAAATTATCCCATAACGCTAGGCGAGAGTGTAAGCAATTTTGAACATATAATGGGATACGCGGAAGGTTTATATTCATATGATACAAAACAATTTGCAGATTTTTCAAAATACAATTGCGACCTTTTTGATGAAAACCATAAGAATGAAGTTCAACAAAATCAGTTTCCAAAAGATTTAGAAAAGGCTTTTGAATTGGGTAAAAGGTTACTTCAATTGTAAATATTTTTCTTAAACATAATTAAAGCAATTGAACATAAAACAAGAGCTCCGATGAAGACTTCTATAGGAAAGATTCCAAGCAAATCTTTTTCGATAATCATGGGGATTAATAAAATAGCTCCTGCAGGCGGAAAATTTATTTTTACTCTTCTTAAAGCTATGAATAATATTATACATGCGATCATTGTACAAATAGAAAGCGGGATGTTCATGTATACATTTAAAATAAGCCTTATCAAGCAGCCTGTCAGTGATGAAAATGTCATTATACCTACTATGTATGCCGGTTTTTTTCTTGCCTGACTTTCAGGATTTGATAATTCTGTGAACATTACAATTAATGGAGGGGCTAAAAAGTATATTTGATGCATCTTAAAAGGGATTAATGCTATTAGCCCGAATACTATCAACAATTTACTCCATTTTATAATTTGTAATTTTATGTCAAAATCACAAGGAACAAATGTATTTGACGGACGCATATTGTATTTTTCCATTATCCATTGAGCGATTATGATTATAAGTGCCATAAATGAAACAGAAATAGGATAAATCCAACTGTCAGTTCTTAAATATACAGGCAAAATGCAGGCTGAAATTATAGGAACAAAGTTTGTTTTGCAAAGGGTTAATATAAAACCTGTAAACGCAAAACAAATGCACACCTGAAAAAATAATGGAATACCTATATATTTAACAACCAGAACTCCAAATAGTGCGGCCGCAGACATTAATAAAAAAATTCTTCTTTTGTTGGTTTGCCACGGTTGTTGTTCAGATATCCAAGCTCCTATTGTTAAAGCACAAATTTCAGGGAATATTATTTCTTTTTCACCGCTAACCTCTGCGACAAGAACCATTACAAGCGCCATTAAGATTCCAAATATATATCTTTCTATTCTTATTCTTTTTAAAATTTCGGCTTTCATATAATTATGTTAAAACAACGAAATTATATATTCAATTGCATAAAACAAATTAATGTTTTTGCGGATATTAAAAATTTATAAGTATCAAATTTTTATGATATAATATCTTTATTAAAAGAGAGGAAATTATGTGTGGAATAGTAGGATATGTGGGTCATAGATCAGTTATGGATATATTAATCGATGGTCTTGAACAACTTGAATACAGAGGCTATGATTCATCGGGTGTAGCTGTAATGTGTGAAAACGAGATAAAGGTTTATAAGGCTGTCGGAAAACTTCAAAATCTCAGAGAAGAATTAAAAGGCAAAGAATCTGATTTCTCAAATTCTACAATGGGTATCGGACATATTAGATGGGCAACGCACGGAGCGCCCACTGTTTTGAATGCTCATCCTCATACTTGCAATTGCGGAGGGCTTGTTATAGTCCATAACGGTATTATAGAAAATTATAAAGAATTAAAAGAAATATTAATAAAACAGGGCTGTGTATTTCGCTCAGAGACTGACACTGAGGTTGTTGCGCATTTGGTAGCGAAGAAATATGACAAGTGTAAAGATTTAAAAGAAGCTGTAAGGTTAGCTTCAAAAGATATTGAAGGCGCTTATGCTCTTTGTGTAATGCACAAAAGCTGTAAACAAAAATTAGTTATCACAAAACGCAATGCACCTTTGGTTGTAGGAGTCGGATTGAATGAATTTTATGCTGCATCAGATGTCCCTGCAATAATTAAGCATACAAATAAAGCTGTATATTTAAACGACAATCAAATTGCAGTCTTAACACCTGAAAAAATGGAGTTGTTTGACGGTGACGGCAACAAGCTTGAACCAAAAGCTGAGATTTTGCCTTGGGAACCTGTTGCATTAAGCAAGATGGGCTATAAACATTTTATGCTTAAAGAAATCCATGAGCAGCCTGATGTTATAAGAAATATTTTAGTGGGTAAACTCCACGCTCCTGATGAGAATATTATTTTGGATGAGGTTAAGCTTAATAAGGAAACTCTGAAAAAGCTAAACAGAATCCAAATAATAGCCTGCGGTACATCTTTGCATGCAGCAATGATTGGCAAATATTTAATAGAAGGACTTTGCGGTATTGCTGTTGACGTAGAAGCTTCAAGCGAATATATATACAGAAGAACGGTTACCGATGAAAACACTTTGGTAATAGGTGTCTCTCAATCAGGGGAAACTGCGGATACATTAACCGCAATTAAACAATCTAAAGCCAGAGGCTCTCATATTTTAATAATAACAAACCGACCTGATAGTGCAATGGCAAGAGAAGCAGACAGCTTAATCCCCGTAAATGCCGGAATTGAGGTTTCTGTTGCAGCGACAAAATCATATATAGCTCAATTGATGGCATTTTATTTGTTGGCGCTTTATATGGGTGAAATAAAAGAATGTATGAGTAAAAGCGAGCTTACTTCGCTTAAAGCAGAGTTAATGATTTTACCTCAAAAGATTGAACAAATACTTGCACATAAAGAGGATATTCAAAATGTTGCCAAAGCATATGCCGGCACAAAAGACTTTATATATATAGCAAGAGGAATAAATTATCCGACAGCGCTTGAGGGTGCATTAAAACTAAAAGAAATCAGCTACATAAATGCAACGGGCTATCCAGCAGGAGAGCTGAAACACGGACCTATTGCTATGCTTGATGATACAATGCCTGTATTATCAATTTTGATGAAGGGCTCAGTTTATGAAAAATTATTATCAAACAGCGAAGAAGCAAAAGCTCGAAATGCAAGAATGATTGCATTGACAAATTCAAAGGATGAAAAATTGAATGGACTTTTTGAACATATTATACATGTTCCTGATGTTCAAGAATTATTTTCTCCAATTATTGCAATGATTCCTTTGCAGTTGATTGCATATTACATTGCTGAATTTTTAGGTAAAGATGTTGATCAGCCAAGAAATTTAGCAAAATCTGTTACGGTAGAATAATTGTGATTAAATCAGGTATAGTAAAAATAAAAAAAATAGATGATTTTGATAATTTGTACGTTGAACAAGAATTATCAAAGATTTTTAAATCTGTAATTCGCTGGGCTATAGTTGATATAAATGATGATTTAACCGTAAGTGTGTCATTTGAAGAGTAATTATTACAATATATTAATGAATTATTTGCTTTTATAAGTTGTATGGTGTACACTTCTTAATTAGAAGCCGGGTCGGAATTAAAAACCTTACCGGCGGGTAAATTACCCGGTAGTAAAAAATTAAGGAGAATTAAAATGACACCAAGAAATTTTTTATTCACTTCCGAGTCAGTTACGGAAGGACACCCCGACAAAGTATGCGATCAGATTTCTGATGCTATTTTGGATGAATTTTTAACAAAAGATTCAAGATCTCGTGTTGCGGCAGAAACAACAGTAACAACAGGCATGGCACTTGTATGCGGTGAAATTACTTCAGATTGTTATGTAGACATTCCGTCTGTTGTAAGAAACACTATTAAAAATATCGGATACACAGGTTCGCACGGTGGCGGATTTGATGCAGATACATGTGAAGTATTGACAAGTATAGATGACCAATCTTGTGATATTGCAGGTGGCGTAAATAAAGCATTTGAATCAAGAACAGATAATGCAGATACTTCTGTTTCAGAAACAGAAAATATCGGAGCAGGCGATCAAGGCATAATGTTTGGTTATGCTTGTAATGAAACACCAGAGTTAATGCCGTTACCTATAAGTTTAGCGCATAAACTTTCATACAGATTGGCTCAAGTCAGAAAAACAGGTATTTTGCCTTATTTGAGACCGGATGGAAAATCGCAAGTAACTGTAGAATATGTTGATGGTAAACCTTCTAAAATTCATACAGTATTAATTTCAACTCAACATGATCCGGAAGTTGACGGTATTTCTGATAACTCAAGAGTTCAGGAAATTATTAGAAATGATATAAAAAAATACGTTATAGACTTTGTTTTTGAAGGAGAAGAAATAAAATTAAGCAGTGATACAAAAATTCTTGTAAATCCTTCAGGCAGATTTGTTGTTGGCGGTCCTCAAGGGGATGCCGGTTTAACTGGGCGTAAAATTATTGTTGATACATACGGCGGTTATTCTCGCCATGGCGGTGGTGCATTCTCAGGAAAAGATCCTACGAAAGTTGACAGATCAGCAGCGTATGCTTCACGTTGGGTTGCAAAAAATATTGTTGCATCAGGCTTAGCTGACAAATGCGAAATTGAACTTGCATACGCAATCGGAGTTGCGGAACCTGTTTCAATAATGGTTGATACGTTCGGTACAGGAAAGATTTCGGATGATGAAATCTCCCAATTGGTTTCTAAAAACTTTGATTTGAGACCTGCTGCAATTATCAATCAATTTGATCTAAGAGGATTACCGGCCAAAAATGGCGGAAAATTCTACCAATTGTTAGCAGCATATGGACATATGGGCAGAGTTGATATTGATGTCCCTTGGGAAAGAACAGATAAGGCGTCGATATTAAAGGAACAAGCTTGTAGTCTTACAGCAGTATAGGAGAGCATTAGCTCTCCTTTTTTGTTGCAAAAATTTCTATATAATGTTATTATTTAGAAAAATTGGAGGGAATATGAAAAGAGCTTTTTCACTTGCGGAAGTTATGGTTACTCTTGCTGTAGTTGGGGTTATTGCAGCATTAACAATGCCAACGCTTATACAAAATCATAAAGACAGTGTTTTGAAAGCACAATTTAAGGCTGCATATAATTTAATTTCACATGCGTACGGGCAGGCTGTATCTGATTTAGGCTATTCTCCAAAATGTTTTTATTGGACTGATGCGCAGAGAAGATCTGCAAAATGTGTAGAGTATGGTGATGATAATGAGTGTTCTCAATGGATTGATACAAATACCGGTTTGCCGATAGTAGATAATTTTAACGGATTGCGAGAAAACTGCCCAGCTTTGGCTGATGCTTTGCGTAATAATTTAAAAATAACAAAAATATGTAGAGGG
>CACYCU010000003.1 GCA_902772945.1 uncultured bacterium
CGTCCTATGATAGAATCAGCTAATAGAACCCTTGGTGTAACTCAAAAAGAAAAAGGTATAACAAAAGTGACAGGAATAAAATTGAGGGATGAAGAATAATGCCGGCAGCCAATTATAATATAGATTTACCTGATTTAGGCATCTCGCTTGATGGGAAACAACAAAAAAGCGAGGGCATAGGTATACTTGTCGATATGGCAAAAGCCGGTAAAATTGACCCTTGGAATATTGATATTGTTGATGTTACAGACAAATATCTTGCTCACATGGTTGATTTAAAGTCACAAAACCTTAGAGTGACGGGCAGAACTTTCCTTTTTGCTGCAATTCTTTTAAAGCTAAAATCAAATATTTTGGAAGGAATTGACATTAACCAATTTGAAACTCCTGAACCGGAATTTGATGAAGACGGATTTGTTGTTGAATATCCGGAAGATGATTATATTCCGACTAACAATGTCATATCTATTGATGAGGTATTACAACGCAGAACAAGTGTTCGACTTAATCACAACAGAGTCGTTACATTAAAAGACTTGATTCGTCAATTAGAATTTTATGAAAAATTAGACAGAGATGAAACATTAAAAAACAGACAAGATAGAGCGAAACGCAGAGTTCAATCTTATTCACGTCTCACTCCGGATGATATTGTAAACCTTGCACACGAAGAATATATTGAAACATGCGTTGAAACATTAAAAGAAAATTTAGGTCAGATTTTTGAAAAAAATGATAAAATTGAATTGAATGAATTAACATTGCTTGGTATGGATAAAATATCCGCATATATTGCATTATTATTTTTAACAGTAGATTCTGACTATGACTTGCAGCAAGACGAATTTTATTCAGACTTATATGTCGTAAAGGACGAAAAAAATGACAATAGAAAAGCTGAAGTCCAGAATTGAGGCAGTTCTTTTTATAACATCAAGAGCTGTTACACTTGATGAAATTGCAACTATTTTGGACGAAGAAACTGAAAATATTGAAGAAGCTATTTTAGAATTAATCATGGATTATTCAAGCAGAGACGGAGCATTGGAAATCGATGATGAAAACGGTTATATTTTACAAGTTAAAGAAGAACATATGGATTTGGTCGAGCTTTTGTGTCCGGTTGATTTAAAACCCGGAGTATTAAGAACTCTTTCTGTAATTGCAATAAAACAACCTATAAGACAAACAGATTTAAAAGAACTGAGAGGCTCTAACGCATACGACCATGTACAAGAACTCGTTGAAAAAGGACTTGTTTCAAAAACTAAAGATAAAAACGGAAGAAGTTTTAACCTAAAAACAACACCTAAGTTTACCGAATATTTCAAATTAAAGGGAGATACTCGCTCTCTGGCTAAAATTTTGGAAATAGATAAAGGTATTAAAGATAATGAAGATTAGTACAGACAGAATTATTACAATTTTTATATGTACTGCAGCTATTATTTTTGGAATATCAGTAAAAGCAATGCCCGTTTACTATTTTAAAAAGGGTAAAACACTTTTAGAACAGCAAAAATACGTCAAAGCTTATTCTTCGCTAAAAAAAGCATACAAACTGAATAAAAACAACAAAGATTATAGATATTATTACCTCCAATCACTTTTAAATTTGTCACCAAACATTCAAGTTCAAAAAGAAGTTTTTGATCTTGCATCAGACTCAACAGATGACAGCACAAAGCAAATAGCTCAAGATAAAGTGTCAGAATGGCGCAGAAATATTATAACAAATTATGGAAGCACATATATTGAACAAGCACCTTTAGAATCAGGTATTATAAGATGGGAAAATTTTCCTCTTAGCATCTGCATACTAGATCAAAGTGAAACTTCACTTCCGTCCTATTACAAGAGTGAAATCAAAAGAGCCTTTTCTCAGTGGCAAACATCAGTCAAATTTATTTCATTTAAATATGTAGAAACCACTTCGGATGCAAATATAATTGTTAAAATAGTTCCGCTTCCCAAATCAGTCTGTGACGAGCAGAAATGTAAATATGTTGTTGGCTACACAACACCAAATTTTAAAAAACGTATTTTAAAAGATATGACAATTTTATTGTATTCAACAGATCCAAACGGGAACTTTTTTTCAGATAAAGAACTTTATAATACTGTGTTACACGAAATCGGGCATTCACTTGGCATAATGGGACACAGCTATAGTTCTGAAGATTTGATGTATATGGCTGCAGAAAATTCAAAAAGTATTTATGCGTCATATAGAAGCTCTTTTCAATATCTGTCTTCCAAAGATATAAATACAATAAAACTACTTTATAAACTTGTTCCTGATATTACAAATACCGAAAAGATAAATACAAAAGGGCTTATATACCCTCCAATTATACTCGGCACTTCAGAAGAAGTTGCTAACAGAAAAATAAAAGAAGCTCAAAATTATATAAAAAACGCTCCAGACTTAGCCGGCGGGTATATTGATTTAGGAATTGCATACGCACAAGTTAATAAAATAAATGATGCAATAAAATCTATGCAAAAAGGTTATGAGCTTTCTAAAAACGATAATGAAAAATATTTAAGCCTTTATAATCTGACTACACTTTATATGCAAAAAAAAGATTTTAAAAAGGCTGAACAGTGTGCAAATATGGCATACGAAATTTCTGCAACAGAAGAGATTAAAGAGTTGCTTGCACAAATTAAAATAAAGCTTTCCAAATCTTAACATTAACTTCATAAAAACTTTAAAAAATATTCTGTTTATAATAAATTTAATAGGTGAATTAGGGAGACAGCAATGTATAATGTAGCTATAATAGGAGCCGGACCTGCAGGAATTTTTGCGGCACTTGAGATAATGAAATTAAAACCGGATTGGAAAGTTGTTCTGGTTGAAAAAGGTCAGCGTATTGAAAAAAGAAAATGTATGCTGAGAGAAGGTTATGACAAATGTCCAAACTGCAAAAAATGCGGTTTGTTATGCGGCTGGGGTGGCGCAGGTGCATTTTCTGACGGTAAACTTACACTAACACCCGATGTTGGCGGCCACCTTGTAGATTATATGGAAAGAAAAAAAGTAGAAGACCTTATTGCATATGCTGATCAACTATATTTAGATTTTGGTGCTACTGATGAGGTCTTTGGAACTGACCTAAACGTTTTTCATGAACTTGAAAGACAAGCTTCACTTGCGGAATTAAAACTTGTGCATTCTCCTGTCAGACACCTTGGAACAGAAAGAAGCCTTGATGTATTAAAGAATATGCAAGACTATCTTGATAAAAGAATAACTATCCTTAACAACGTAACTGCTAAATCATTAATTGTTGAATGTGAACAAGTAAAAGGAATTGTTCTGGACAATGGCGAAACCATATGTGCTGAATATACCATAATTGCTCCGGGACGCGAAGGGGCTGATTGGCTTACCCAAGAATTTGCCCAACATAAGATTGGTATGGTTAACAATGCAGTCGATGTTGGCGTCAGAGTAGAACTCCCTGCTCCGGTATTTGAACCATTAACAGACAAGCTTTATGAATCAAAACTTATATATCATTCACCAACTTTTGGAGATGAAGTAAGAACATTCTGTATGAACCCTAATGGCGAAGTTGTTCAAGAAAACTATAACGGAATTTCAACTGTAAACGGTCACAGTTATGCAGAAAAAACAACTAACAATACAAATTTTGCATTATTAGTAAGTGAAAAATTTACAGAACCATTTAAAGAACCTATTCAATATGGTCAACATATTGCAAGACTTGCCAATATGCTTGCCGGAGGAATTTTAGTTCAAAGATTTGGTGATCTTTTAGACGGACGCCGCTCAACTCCGGAAAGAATTAAAGCTAGTATTATAACTCCAACATTAGCCTGTGCTACACCTGGTGATTTAAGTCTTGTTATACCTTACAGACAAATGACAAGTATTATAGAAATGCTGCAAGCTTTGGATAAAATATGTCCCGGTACAGCATCTCGATATACACTATTATATGGCATAGAAGTAAAATTCTATTCTGCAAGAGTAAAACTAACCAATGAACTTGAAACAGAAGGTGTCAAAAATTTATTTACCATAGGAGATGGTGCAGGTGTAACGAGAGGATTGTTACAAGCTTCGGCATCAGGTGTTCACGTTGCAAGGACTATCTGTGAAAGAGGCTAAATTTTTACTTGCTTGCACTATAATCTGGTGATATAATTTAGATATGGCAAAACAAGTCAGTTTAACAACTCAAAACCGTTTGATTATATCAGGGCTTATACTTAGCACAATTCTTATTGTCGCTATTGCTTTTTTTGCAATCATTAATATTCAAAAAAGACTTAACGAAGGATATCATAATTTTGGTCAAATCGTTTCAAAAATGATGGCAATTGAATACTTTGAAATTGCAAGTCAAAAAGATAATACAATTTATGATGATTTGAAAGATTACGCAGATACTATCGTATCAGCGCACTCTGATATTATTTTTGCGGAATTTAAAGATACAAACGGCAGAACTATATACAAAGCAGGTGATCCCGGAACACCCAAAATTCCGAACATAACCGTTAGTTCTCCGCTAACCTTCAAAGGGCAAAATGCAGGTTCTGTAACAGTAGGACTCTCCGGCAAAATTATTTACCAAATTTCAAATACAACAAGACTTTCTTTGATGATTGTATTTGCTGTTGCATGGATTGTATTTGCTTTTGTAATTTTAATTAATACATACTTAATCACGAGAGAATTAAGAATACTTCATGATGGAGTTCATAAAATTTCAGGCGGAGAATTCGGATACAAAATTGAAGAACAAGACGTCAGCTCAGAAGTTAAAGAACTATTTAATTCATTTAACAACATGTCACACAAATTACGTATATATGAAGAACAGAATATTGAACAGTTAACACTTGAAAGAAATAAATTAGAAGCAATATTGATGAGCATAGCAAATGGTGTTGTAGTATGTGATAACAGCGATAATGTTGTATTGGTAAACAATCATGCACATAATCTTCTTGAATTAGAAGATAATCAAATGCTAAACAACAAAATTCAAAATTATGTAGATACATCAGGTAATTACTGCTTTAAAGAAAAAATAGAAGAATTTAAAGATACACCAATAAGGGTTATGGAAAATAAACCGCTGGAATTTAATATACAGGTTGATAAACGTACGATAAAATCAATCATTTCTCCAATGTTTACAAGAAATAAAGACTATGTAGGCTATATAATAGTTCTTATTGATATGACAAAAGAGGCTGAAATTGATGCAATGAAATCAACCTTCATATCAAATGTCTCACATGAATTAAGAACTCCTGTCACTGTTCTTAGAAGTTACATTGACACTTTATACAACTACGGAAATGATTTTGATTATGACACTCAAAAAGAATTTATCGGAACAATTAACCAAGAAATAATCCGATTAAACGGAATGGTTAATGATATACTTGATTTTTCAAGAATGGAAGCTAATGCTCAAATGGAAAAATCTCTAAATAATGTATATGAGGTTGTAGATAATTGCATTAACAATGTAAAAACATTAACTAAAGAACATAATCTTACGATAATTACAGAAAAAGAAGAAACTATTCCTGAATTTTTATTCAACTACGATGGAATTGAAAGAGCTCTTACAAATTTACTCTCTAATGCAATTAAATATTCTCCCGAAAACGGCGAAATAAAAGTTGCAGTTCGCAAGTTAGGAGAAAATGCAGAAATAACCGTTACCGATCAGGGTTGTGGGATTGCACCCGAATTTCATTCTAAAATCTTTGACAGATTTTATAGAGTTGAAAACAATATTCATACAGTAAAAGGGACAGGTTTGGGACTTCACCTTGTAAAGACAACTATAGAAAAATACCATAACGGAAAAGTCTTTGTTATTTCAGAATTAGGTAAAGGTTCAACTTTTGGTTTTACACTTCCAATAAATATACATGAAGAGGTTTTTAATGGAATTTGATGATATTTGGAATTTGTTTTGCAAATTCTGTTTAATTGTTTTTATACTAATCTGTATCAATTCGTTGATTGGAGATTTTTTATTCAGATGCAAATATAGTTTTCCCCATGTGTCAGCAATAACAGAAGAAGAAATTAATGTTTTAAATGAACCGATACAAACAAATCTGGCGCACTCAAACGGTATTCCTGTGTACGGAGAAAAGAACAAATATTCACTACTACCCCAAGCAAAATATTCTATCTCGGGTAGAGTTGTTGCAAAAAATTCAAATTTCTGGTTTAGGGATATTATGCGCAGCACATTTGATGATGTATGCCTGATAGATTTTGGTATTGTATGGGGTGATTTAGCACCGGATAAAAAAAGATTACATAAGCATATGAAATTTAAATCCCACAAAACTCTGGGACAGGCACGGAGTCTTGAATGGAGAACAAAGCCGCCATATAATGAAGTTCCTTGGGATTTTAATTATATGAGTTCACATCTTTCACACACCCACATGATTCCTGCAAATGCAAATATTATGGGTGGATTATTAAAAATAAAAAAAGACGACATTGTTAAAATTGACGGATATTTAGTTGATATTTATGACAGTAGAGCTCAAATTATAGCCAGAACAAGCATGTCGAGGTCAGATACAAATGCATCAAGCAGAGGTTCCGGAGCTTGTGAAGATTTGTACGTTAAACAGGTTCAAATAGGAAACAAAATCTATAAATAAATTTAATTAAATAAATCATTAATTTTATCCACAATATCCTGAGGATCAATTTCACCTGTTATTTTATTTATATCTTGAGCTATTTGATATAACTTGGCGGCTTCAATTTTGTCTCCGGTAATAGCAACGGATCTCGCCAAATTAAAATGAGCTAATGCATAGTTTGGGTTGCATTCAACAGATTTTGTGAACAATTCAATTGCTTGACGAACCCTGCCCAAATCATCCAGATATATAACACCCATATTGTTATATGCAATGTCATAATTAGGATCATAATCAATAGCCAATTGATATTCTTTCAGAGCTTCATCAATATCACCTTTTCCCCAATATAAAAAGCCTAAATTACAATGAATTTTTGCATTTTCAGGGTCTAAATCAAGAGCATTTCTGTAAACCTGTAAAGCATTTTCAATATCTTCTTTATCATAAAAAGCGCTTCCCAAATTCACATAAATATCAATATCTTTAGGGGTTTGCAAATATGCACTTTGATAAGAACTGATAGCTGCATCATAATCTTGTTTAGATTCTTGATAAACAAAACCTAAAGTTTGGTTAACAATACTTGTCCACTGTTTTTTAGGATTAAGCGTAACGGCAGTTTGAAAATGCGAAATAGCACCGTCAATATCACCTTTTACGTATAAAATATTCGCTAAATTAGAGTGAACATCCGGCATATTTGGCATTATCTGAATTAATTTTTCATAAATTTCAACAGCGCTATCATAATCACCTTGTTCTTCGTATGCCTGACAGAGGTGTCTGTATGCAGGAATATTCAAAGAATCAAGCCAAATTGCCATTTTGTATTCAGTAATTGCATCCTCAAATCTGCCCAATGAGCGGTAAATATCACCTAATAAGCAATAAAGAGGAA
>CACYCU010000004.1 GCA_902772945.1 uncultured bacterium
ATATTATTTCCGGTAAAATTAATTACTTTACCTATTGCAGTTATGTATATTATGGGTACAAGCAATTAATTGGTAAAATATTTCACCTCACTTCAATTAATAGTATCTTTACAAAAGGTAAAATTAAAACAGTATTTTGATTTATGTATTATAATAATATAAAGCCCATAATGGCTGAAATATAAAAAAGAGGGATATAATTTTGAATAAGAAGTATTATTTTATAGCAATTGGCGGTGTCGGAATGAGCGGTTTGGCAAAATATTTGCTTGAAAACGGATGTGAAGTTTCGGGCTCCGATATTGTTGACAGTAAATATATTGATAAATTAAGAAAACTTGGGGCAACCGTTTATATTGGGCAAAAGGCCGAAAATGTTCCGGAAGATGCTACAGTTGTTGCCAGTACTGCAATAAGAGAGACAAATCCAGAAATGCAAAGAGCAAGGGAACTCGGTTTGACAGTTTATCATCGTTCTGATATTTTGGCAGAAATATCAAGATGGGGAAAATTCTTTTTGGGATTTTCAGGTACTCATGGAAAAACTACAACATCCGGATTATGTTCTTATGTACTTGAAAAAGCAGGATTAAAACCATCTTATGTAGTTGGTGGCATAATTCCTGAACTTGGCGTAAACGCTCATTGTCAGGATGGAAAATTTTTTGCCGCAGAATTAGATGAAAGCGACGGAACTATTGTAAAATATGCTCCAAATATTTGTGTGGTAAATAATTTGGAAGCTGATCATTTGGATTTTTATAAGGATGGTTTGAAATCTATTTTGGATACTTTTGAAACATTTATTTCTAAAATTCCTGAAGATTCAATAGTTTTAGCAAATAATGACAATTTGGCAACTAAGAGTCTCAACAGCCATAAAACTATTACCTTTGGTCTTTCTGATGATGCAGATTATTGCGCAAGAAATATAAGGTATTCTTCTGATTGTACAAGTTTCGATATTTATTATAAAAACACATTTTTGACGGACTTGACAATAATTTTGAGAGGAAAACATAATGTTTACAATGCATTGTCTGTAGTTGCGACTTTGCATCAGGCAGGAGTGGATATAAAACTCGTAAAACCGCATTTTGCAACTTTTTCCGGCATGGGCAGAAGATTTCAAAAAGTTGCAGAATTTGACGGTATAACTGTTTATGACGATTATGCTCATCATCCTACAGAAGTAAAAGCTACTTTATCTTCTGCGGAAGGTATGACGGGAAAGCACGTTATAGCAGTGTTCCAACCACACAGATATTCAAGATTAAAAAATCTATGGAATGAATTTTTAGGTGCATTTTCAAATGTTGATAAAATTGTTGTAACTGATGTTTATGCCGCTTCTGAAGACGAAATCGAAGGTATAAATTCTGAAAATTTTACAAGGGAGTTGTCTGCTCATACAAGTATTCCTTGTGAATATATAAAGGGTTCTATATCGGATGTAGCAAAAGAACTTTATCCTAAATTAAAAGAAAACGATGTGATAATAGGGCTTGGAGCGGGAACTATTACTAATTTAAGTAAAGAATTGCTGGCTTTAAAAGATGAGGTTGTTGAAGTTGCTCGTTGAAAATGACTTTGATATAAAAAAATATACTTCTTTTAAAATCGGCGGTAAAATAAAAAAGATTTATTTCCCTGAAACTTTAGAGGATTTAAAAGATCTTCCGGCAGCGTCTGTAGTTGTCGGAAATTTGTCAAATACTTTGGTGTCATCTTACGGAGTTGATTTTCCTGTATTTTCAACTTCAAAACTTGATGAAATAAAAATTGATGGAACAAAAGTATTGGCAGGAGCCGGTGTAAAAGGTCCAAAACTGGCACAAACAGTTGCAGAATACGGTTTGAGCGGTTTGGAATTTATGATAGGTTTTCCGGGCTCTGTCGGGGGTGAAGTATATATGAACGCAGGAGCTCATGGCCAAGCTGTTTCTGACGTATTTAAATCGGCTTTGGTCAAGGGTGATGATTTTATAAATTTGGAAAAGAATGATATGGATTTTGCCTACAGGCATTCTGTATGTCAGGATAAGAGATATATTGTCTTGCAAGCCGAATTTGAACTTTTTAAAAAAGATGAAGATGAAATAAAACGAATTATGAATGAAAATCTTGAATTTAGAAAAAAGCATCAACCTTCATTAGCATTGCCAAATTGCGGAAGTGTATTTAAAAATCCGTTAAATGAATCAGCAGGGCGTTTACTTGATTCATGTGGAGTTAAAGAATTAAAATTTGGCGGTGCAAAAGTTTGGGAAAATCACGCTAATTTTATTATTAATACCGGTGATGCAACATCTACAGATGTGTTGAGGCTTATGTGTGAAATGAAAAATAGAGTAAAAGAAAAGTGCAATATAAGCTTGGTACCGGAGATTTGTTTTTTAGGTCATAAAGATAAGGAAGAGGAAAAATTATGTCAAATATTGTATCAACAATAAATAAAGATGCTAAAATTGCTGTATTGGCAGGCGGTATGTCTTCTGAAAAAGATGTTTCAATGAGATCGGGTAAAGGTTGTCTTGATGCATTGCAAAGACTTGGATATAAAAATTCAGAACTTGTTGTTGTGGATACGGATATTGCATCAAAGTTAAAATCTTATGATTATGCATTTAATGCATTACACGGAAAGTACGGTGAAGACGGATGTATTCAAGGTATATTAGAAATTTTGAAAATCCCTTATACAGGTTGTGGTGTAATGGCAAGTTCTGTTTGTATGAATAAGGAATTTACAAAAAGAATTTTATCAACTTGTCCTGATATTCCAATGGCAAAATCTGCTTTTGTAAGAAAAGGTGATGATATTTTTGAAAAAACAAAAGATTTAAAATATCCTTTGTTTGTAAAACCGGTTAGTGAAGGTTCAAGTTTTGGAATGACTAAAGTGGATAAAAAAGACGATCTGAAGTCGGCTTATGAAACAGCCGCAAAATATAATGATGATGTTTTGGTTGAAGAGTTCATAAACGGATTTTTTGTAACAGTCGGCGTTTTAGAAAAAGAAGGAAAACCATTTGCAACCGAAATATTAGAAATAAGACCAAAAAATGAATGGTACGATTTTGAAGCTAAATATACCAATGGAATGTCAGAATTTATTTGTCCTGCAAATTTGTCAGCTGAAGTTACAAAAAAAGTAAAAGAAGTTGCTGTTAAAGCTTTCGAAACTGCGGGCTGCAGAGGCGTTTCAAGAATTGACTTTATGATGATGGACGATATTCCTTATTGTCTTGAAATTAATACAAGTCCTGGAATGACTACAGTTAGTGATCTCCCAGCTCAAGCAAAGGCTATGGGTATTGATTATGATAATTTGGTACAATTAATATTAAATAGTGCAGGGTTAAATAAATAATGGATGAAGAATTAAATCAAAACGATGATGTTGTTGAAATAATTGAAGAAGAAGAAATTGTTGAGGACGAACAAGCCGGCAAACGATTTGTAAAAAAGAAGCGCAGAGAACGTTTGGTACGTAAAGGCCGTATGAAACAAGAACGCCTCAGAGCATTTGGATGCTTTTTTATTTGTTTGTTTTTAATATTGGGCGGTGTTTATATAAACAAATCAAAGGGTTTGTATATGGAGCCAACTACTTTTAATAAGGTTAATAATGAGACAGTTCAAATAATTAATAACAAAATAGTTCCTTCTCACAAAATATTGATGCTGTTAAAAAATAGTGATGTGCCAAATGTTCCTATATATATTGCAAGAACAAATTCAATAAAAAAAGAATTATTAAAACTTGATCCTGTAGAGAATGTATATATAAGACGTTATGCGTTTCCTGCAAGAATTCAAATAATTGTGAGAGAAAGAACTCCAATAATTTCTATATCGCCTGATGAGAAAGCTAATCCTGTTGCGGTTTATACAACTGACGGAAAACTGATCGGGAGAGAATTTTTACCGTTAGATAAATCATATAAAATGATTCGTGTTTTGTCGTACGGAAATAAAGGGGACGACTATCACAAATGGGATTTGGACAGAATAAAACAAATTCAAAAAATTGTAAAATATGTTGAGACGTATTCAAAAGAATCTGTTGAATATGTTGATTTTAGAAACCCTGATGATGTCTATATAAAGATAAAAACAGTAAACATAAGACTTGGGAAATTAGATTCTTCTGTTTTTAAAAGAATAGAAAGAATTCCTTCCATATTGCCTCAAGTCCATGAAGTAAAAACAAAAGTAAAATATCTTGATTTGAGCTGGGAAAAAGTAAATTATTTAAAACTTGAGTAAAGGATTTTTATGAAAATAACATTAGCGCAAATAAAATATAAAACCGGTGATTTTAATTTTAATAAAGAAAATATTATAAAAAATATAAAAGAAAATTGTGACTTAATAATATTTCCGCAAGTTGATATTGAAGAAATTGGCGGAAAGGATTTGATACTTGATAAAAATTGTCGTCAAGCTCAAATTAATTTTTATCAATCTATTGCTGATAAAAATTACAAATCCAATATCCTTATAGGAGATGTGCTTATCAGAAATGGTTCTGTAGAAGTTTGTGAAGACGGATTTTTTGAAATAGATGGTGAAAGGGTTTTTGTATCGGATACTTATATAGCTGGTGTAGAATGCGATTTGTACGTTCTTGCAAAAAACAGGTATTATGCTATGAATACAAATCGGGAATTTGTGGACAATATTGAAACCGGTTGCAATTTTGTATATATCAACACAGTAGGAATTGCAGATGCAGACGTGTATTCAGGATTGAGTTTTGCGAAAAATTTCGAAAATAAATTGGTTATGCAGATGCCTTTGTGCGGAGAAGATGTAGATACTGTAGATTTTTCAAGAACGGTTGAATATTTTGAGGAACCTGTAGAACAGCAAGTAATAGATGTTACAACTTTTGCGCTAAAGGAATATTGCGAAAATACGGGTATAAAAAAAGTAGTATTGGGACTTTCCGGAGGAATTGACAGTGCATTGACAGCGGTTTTGGCACAACAAGCTATAGGCGCAGAAAATGTTCTTGGTATATTGATGCCAAGCATGTTTTCGTCAGAAGGAAGTGTGACGGACAGCGTAAAATTGGCAAAAAATCTAAATATAAAAACTGTGACAGAACCAATAACTACAATGTTTGATAAATTTATGGAGACAAAAGAAAAATTACATGATTTAGCGGAAGAAAATCTTCAGGCAAGATTGCGCGGTTTAATATTAATGTTTTATTCAAATAGAGATGGCTATTTGCTTTTATCAACAGGAAACAAATCCGAAAGTGCAATGGGGTTTGGGACTTTGTACGGAGATTTGGCCGGCGGATATAATATGATTTGTGACTTGACAAAAACAAATGTTTATAAAGTGTCAAAATATTTAAATAAAAATGGTGAGATAATACCTCAGGCTATAATTGCTAAAGCTCCATCTGCAGAATTGCATCCGAATCAAAAAGATCAGGACAGACTGCCTGAATATGATATTTTGGATGATATTATTGAATTGTATTTAGAGCAAAATGTTTCTGTTGATGAAATTTGTGAAAAATATGACAGAAATGTTGTGGAAGATGTTGTCAAAAAAATATATAGAATGCAATTTAAAAGATACCAAGGCTGTTTGGGAGTAAGATTGACAGAGAAGTCGTTTATTGCCGGAACAAACTTGCCTGTTGTACAAAGATTTTATTAAATCTCTTTACATAATGCTTGCAATTAAATTTTTTGCATAATATAATTGTTTCGAAGATTTTATGGCTTTGGTATGCCTAAAATCAGATTGTACACAAGCCGCTAAGCAATTTTGCGTTTATGTGATACCGCAAAAATATTGTGAAGTGGCGAAAGGAGGACAAAATGCCAAAAATGAAAACACACAAGTCTGCTGCAAAACGTTATAAAGTTACTGCAACAGGCAAAATTGTTAGAAGACAAGCAGGTATAGGCCACTTACTTCAACACAAATCTGCTTCAAGAAAACGCAGAATTTTCAAAATGATTTCAATTTCAGAATCACATTTCAAATTGATTTCAAAAGAGTTACCTTACAGAAAGTATGCAAGATAGGAGGCAGTAAATGAGAGTAAAACGTGGTAATGTATTACGCAAAAGACATAAAAAAATATTAAAATTAGCTAAAGGTTTTATTGGCGCTAGAAGCAGAATTTTCAAAGTAGCTAATACTGCTGTAATGAAAGCATTAAAATATGCGTATAGAGATAGACGTACTAACAAACGCAACATGCGTCGTTTATGGATTGTAAGAATTAATGCTGCAGTGAGAGAACGCGGTATGAGCTATTCAAAATTTGTAAGTGCTTGTAAAAAAGCTAATATTGCAGTAAACAGGAAGATGCTTGCTGATTTGGCTGTAAGAGATGCTGAAGCATTCTCTGTGGTGTTTGATGCAGCACAAAAAGCAGCTAAGTAATTAAAAAGTCGCTCCGCAAGGGGCGATTTTTTTTGCTGTTATTGTTTACATTTCTTAACAAAAAGACAATTTTTTTTTGCCTAAAAACTTTATATACATGTAAGGTTAGTTAAATTTTGGAGTTTTTTATGATCGGCAATGATTTTGACGTACCGGTAATGTATCAAGATTTAGGCACATATTCAATGAATCAGTCTGCTGCGGGTATGATGACACCAGGAATGATGCCCTCTATGGCTCCTGGAATGATGCCTGGTATGATGCCCGGAGCAATGTCAGGAACAGCTGCCGGCGGTAACTCTCTTGGTGGTGTTACAATGAAACCCCAATTGGAAAATGATACTTTAGATTTGATAAATAAAAAACATCAAGAAGATAAAAATACTATTAAAAAAGTCGGTTTAGCGCTTGGTGCTCTATTGTTAATAGGATTTGTTCCTCATTTTCGAAAACAGATTACAAAATCCGGCGGTGTTGGTAAATACTTGAAAAAACAATGGAAAGATATTGTAGATAGTTTTAAAAATATTGGAAAACCAAAACCAACAAAATGGCAGAGATTTAAAGGGTGGATATCAAAACCTTTTAAACGAAAAGCTAAGCCATAACTTGCACATTTTTTGATTATAATATATTATTATCAAAAGTGTTAAAAAAGAGAGGGTAATTATGGCGAAAGATTGTAGTTTTGATATTGTGTCTGAGTTTGACAAACAAGAACTTGTAAATGCTGTAGATCAAGTAAAAAGAGATGTTTCTTCTCGTTTTGATTTGAAGGATTCCGGTTCTTCTGTTGAGCTTGAAGCAGATAAAGAGATTACTATAACAACAAGTGATGATATGAAATTGAGAAATATTTTTGATATTTTACAATCAAAACTCGTTAAAAGAAATTTGAGTATAAGAATTTTGGATGCACAACCTGTAGAAAATGCGCTTGGCGGAAAAGTCAGGCAGGTTTACAAATTAAGGAAAGGCTTGAATCAAGAGCTTGCTAAAAAGATTGTTTCAGACATAAAAGATTCAAAGAAAAAAGTTCAGGCGTCTATTCAGGGTGATCAAATAAGGGTTTCAGGTAAAGATAAGGATACTTTACAGGAAGTTATACAATTATTACGATCAAATGAAGAAAAATATGATTATCCTTTACAATTTACAAATTACAGGTAATATAAAAAAACTCCCGTTATAACGGGAGTGGAATGAAAGCCCTTTTCAGGGTATCGTATAAATTTTTTGGGGTAATGATCGCTAATTTTTACTACCATAGTTCGGCTAAACTATTAGGCTCATATATTATATAATACAAAACATTAATAGTCAACAACTTAAATAAAGTTTGGCAATATTATACAAAAACGGTTTATATATTACTATTATTAACTAGGTTGGTATATGACTGATTACAAAAAGCTGTTAGGCAAAAGGATACAAGTTATTCGCAAATCAAAAAATCTGACACAAGAAAAGTTGGCAGAGACTATTGGTATTGAAACACCCAGTTTAAGTTATTTAGAGACTGGCAAGTATTCTCCATCCATTGAAACTCTACAAAAACTAGCGAAAGCATTGAATGTTCAACCCTGGGAGTTCTATTATTTTTCAGAAATATCACCGGAAGAACAAAAAGCAGAATTAAAAAAAGCCTTGGATGATAATCCAAAGCTTGTTGATATTTTATATAAGTTTTACAAATCTATTGAATACTAGTTATTTTATTTTTTTCATCAACAATTACTATGTTTGGCTTGTAGTTTGTTAATTCATCAGGGTTGTATAATCCATAAGCAATGATAATAATTTTATCTCCAGGCTGAACTTTTCTTGCGGCCGCACCGTTAAGACAAATTTTTCCTGAATCTGCTTCCCCTTTTATTACGTATGTATGAAATCTCTCACCATTATTAATGTCTAAGATGTCAACTTTTTGCCACTCTTTTATTTTAGAAGCATTCAAAAGTGTTTCGTCAATAGTTATTGAGCCGACGTAATTGAGATTTGCGTCAGTAACTGTTGCTCTGTGAATTTTGGAACTAATAAATTCTTGCAGCATATTTATACCTCGCTAAAATATTTTAGCTCAAACATTTTAAAATGTAAATTATTTCTGATTCTTGATAAAATTATAAAAAAGACTTATAATGAACAAAGGGGGTATAAAATGAGAATATTATCTTTTCGTAATGGTTTTACGCTTGCAGAGGTGTTGATTACACTTGGCATTATTGGTGTTGTTGCGGCATTGACTTTGCCATCTTTGATTCAACATTATAAGAAACAAGTCTGGGTAAATCAGTTGAAAAAGACAGTTTCTGTATTGGAAAACGGTTTTAAGCTTATAATGACCACAGAAAGTGCTGACAAATTGTCGGATACAACTCTATGGCAAACAGCATTGAGTAGTTCTTGTGACAATGCTCCATACTGTGCGGAATTTTATAATATTTTTTCAAAATATTTTAAAGTTGGTGGAAATTTAGACAATTATAGAACATTTTCTTCTTTAAATAATTCACAAAATACTGTATTTGGTACTTATCGTGAAATTAAATTAAATAGTGGAGCAAATTTGATGTTTGCTTATTTTACAAATACTCCGAGTTCATCTAATCCTTGGGGGCCTCACTCTCACGTTGCAACTGTAGTTATTGATGTTAATGGAAATCAAAAGCCAAATCAAGTAGGTCGTGATGTCTTCTTTTTTGGTATACATAAATTAGGAAATCTTATCCCTTTTGGCAGTAAAAAGGCAGCTTATGCGTATTGTTACGAAACGTATGCATCTCAAAATAATCCAACAGCAGAGAATATGGCTGCCTGTTATCAAAGTTTAAGTACTTATAACGTTTGGAATTATTCTTCAAATTCAAATGCTTGTTCAGAAAGCGGTAACGGTCAATATTGTGCGGCACGCATAATCGAAGAAGGTTGGAAAATGGACTATTAAAGTTTAAGAAGAAGATGTTTGACATCTTCTTCTTTTTTGGTTTATTTAATGTGTCTCTATATATTTTGTTTATAAATTTTGTTGGTATAGTTTTCGATATTTGGGGTGTCTATTTCAAATACGTGAATTCTTGCAGGTCCAAGTTCCATAGCGAGTTCTCCATCTTTTGGCTGTAAAACACTTTTTTCTCCGTATGATGGTAAAAGATTGTTCAGTTTTTGATCGGATTTAAGTGTCGGAATCTTGACAGTGCAGGCTACAGGTCTGTTGACATTTTTATTTGCTACAATTAAAAGTGTTTTTCCGTTTAGGTGTCTTGCATATGCTATAATTTGATCATTTTTATCTTTCTTTTTGTCTAATTCTATAAATGTACCCTTATTAATTATGTCTGAATATTTATCTTTCAGATTAAGCGCACTTTTCATAAATTCTCCGATTGCGGGATTTTTTCCGCCCGGCTTTCTTGAAAAATTGAAAATATCCAGTCTGCCTCTATGGACTGTCATTTCGTGGTTGTCAGTTTGGGTTACAGGGTTTTGTTTATCTTCATATGGATATAAATAGTAGTCTCCTGATTGATAACCGTCAACAATGTATGGACTTAACATTGGAAGTGTAGCTTGTAGTCCCATAGTGAGATTACAATAGTCGGCTCCGCCATGATACATAGGTGAGATGTCATCATGTGTTGCAAAAGAGCCGATAAGGGCTTTTCCTTTGGGTAATTTATATGACATGTCAAGCTGCTCTTTTATATAATTCATAAAAGTTTTTGCATCCGGCCATTCATGGAATATATGGTATTGCCCATAGATTGTATCAAATCCTGCTCTTAAAGAATCTTGAGGTCTGTCATATGGCATGTTTGCTTGAGGAGAAGCATCTTCATAGGTGTATGTTTCTGCAAGCCAACCAAATTCAGGATCGCGCATTCTTGAATAGGGTATTATTACATCCCAAAATTCGACAGGTTTTGCTCTGGCAACATCGGCTCTTATGCCGTCTACACCGAGATCTATGCACATATCTATATAATCTTTGTGTAATTCAAGAAGTTTTGGATTAAGTGTCCTTTTTCCTTCGTCTTGCCAAGGCTGAAACATTCTAATATCATTCCATCCTTGTGGAGTTTTGGCAAGTCCGTCGCGCTCAATAGCCATCCATTCGGGATGTTCAAGGAACATGTCATATGATGCACAGCTTGGTAAATCAAGCAAAACTTTTATGTTACGTTTGTGACATTCGTCTATAAATGACTTAAACTGTTCTTTAACAGGTCTTGGATCATTTGGGTCGGCAAGATTTGGATCTATTTCTAATAGATCTTTCGGAGAATATAGCGAACCTGCAGTACCCATGGCTTTCATTTTTCCTGTAGGGTGAATAGGCAGTATGTGAATTGTGTTGAATCCTTGTTGTTTTATCTCATCAAGTCTTTCTATTCCGTTTAAAAACGTTCCGTGAACTTCGTTTCCATCAATATATTCATTCCCGTTTGTATCTTTTGCATTAAATGTTCTTGGAATTATTGCAAGAATTTTGGCTTCATTATTTACAAATAGCGAATGCAGGTTATTGTGGTAATTTTCAAGAGTTTTTTTGTTATCTTTTATTGCAGGAATATTTTGCATTGCAAGTTTATCAAGGTATGAGTTTAAAAGCCCTGAGGATGATGTAGCTTGAGAAGTAGAAACCTTTTGTTCCTGATTGTGCCCAAAATACACATTATAATTTCTATAATTTGTTACTAAACTAATCATTTTTTCACCTCCACAGGTTTGAGTTTGCCTAGGAAGAATTGGGTAAGGACAGTAACACCGAGTAAACCTGCTCCAAAACCGCCAAATATTCTAAACCATTTTCCGGAATTAAATGCTTGTTGTCCGCGTTTAAAAATGAGTTCGTCAGGCGCAATACCTGTTAAAAGGAATTTGATATCAGAGCCCGTATTGTTTTTAGGACGAACTCTATGACGAGGTTTCCAGAAATAATCTTGACCGCCGATTTTTTCTAGAATTTGTTTTCTATAGTTTGAAATTTCATCTTTTAGAATACTTTTTTCAAGAATAGATTTTGTGTCAGGATGCATATCATCTTCAAACATAAATTTCATTGCATGCTGATAGAATGTTTTGTCCCCGGGTATATCTGTAGTTCCGTATTTTGCTTTGCCATAAAATTTATTTTTAATTTTTCCATTTTCCACTTCCAGAGGAGAAAAATCTCTTTCAGGATTTGGATTTCTAAGCATATAAAATTTGGTTGCTTGATCTGAGGAATGTCCGCTTAGAGTATCAATTTTGCATAATTCTATAAGTTCTTCCAAAACTTCTCTTGGAAGTTGATCATTGTACGGCTTAAATTTATTAGGGTCTGTTGCAACTCGTCTATAAAAATCAAGAGCATTAATAAGTCTGTAAAAAGAACATTTTACTCCGAGTAATCTTTCTTTTGCGTATGCTTTTTGGATTGCTTTTGCTGTACCGAATTCATCTGAGCCGTTACCTGCAAGTGCGCTTGCAGTTTTTGAAAATCCTTTTTCTCGCATGGAAGATGCAAATTTATCAAACACAGTATCGACAGCTTTTTCATATGTTGTTTTTTCTGTTTGAGAATTTAAAAGATCAGATGTAATGTCGCTTGATTTTATTTGGGAATTTAGTGAGGCAACTTTTTCAACAAGTGTTGTCATAAATTTGTTGTATGACGCATCATTAGATGCAATTGCCTCAATTTTTTCTCTTAATAGTTTACCGACTAAATTTCTGTCGAATCGAACTTTTTCAAGTTCTTTATTTGTGATGTGAAGGTTTTTGAGTAAATCTCCGGAAACATTATTCCAATAATTTGCAATGACTGTTTCTGGAGCTGCGCCAACTTTTAGCAGTGCATATTCATCCAAGGCAAGTTTATGAGCTCTGAAATCATCAAAAATTTTTGCGGCATTTATAAGTTTCTCTGTTACTGCAGAATCAAATATGGCAGATTTAAATGAAGTTAGTTCTTTTATTAGCGGGTTAATTTTTGATTGTTTGCCGAAAATAAATGCTCTTATTGCCTTTGCATCTTCTTTTGCTGCCGGATGTGCTGAGTTGAAATTTGAAATTCGTGTATCAATTTCTCGGCTTATAATATTTTTTAATTTTTGGAAATCAACTTTTTGGGTTTCTTTAATATAATCACTATTTTTAAATAAATTTACAAATTCTTCTTCAGACGGAATTGCAGCTTCTATAAATTCTGTGGAGTAATTTTTTTTCTCAAGCATATTTTTAAGATTTTTGCTTATATTTTTAGCTGTAGATTCATTAATTGAAAATTTATCATTATCTAAAATCTTTTTTAAATCTTTTTTCAAACTTTCTGATGTGACTGCATCAATATCTTCCGTAAAAATTTCATATATTGAAGTTGTTAGTTTGTCGTCAATTTGTTTACCATTGTATTCTCTAATTAATTCTTTTAGTTTATTTTCAATAGTTTGTGATTTATATTTTTCTGAATGTTTGTCAATATTTTGGAGTATCTTATCAGCTTTTTTGTTAGTAATATTGTTTGAACGTTTTTCAAGATATGGCTTCAGTGTATCGCAAGCCAATGCGGTCATAACAGGTGTTGCAAAACCTGCTGTCATCATCCAGAGAGTATTGTTTTGAACCGCTAATTTTCTCATTTTTTCTTGGATAAAATCTCGTCGGTTTAGCATGTTTTTATCAACTCCCATTCTGTCACCGATTTTTTGGATTTGTTCATCGGTATATAAATCCCAAGGTATAAATTGCGGGTCTTGGTAGAATGGTTTTTTTCTGCCAAAGCTGTCTTGATACTGTTTTTGGACATTAACTCCATGAATTAAATAAGCGGGCAACTGTATCGCAAGTTTAGGCCATAATGCCATAGATGCAAGAAAGGCACCAAATCCGACAAATTCCATTCCTTTTGTCATAGGAGTAAATCTTTTTGTTGCAAGGTAGCTTGCAATTGCCGCGCCACCGCCAACAAGCCCTATGTCATTAATTTTCCCGAGCTCATGATCATTGGCGCATCCTGATGCAGCATGTTTTAGGGCTCTTAAATTATATCCAAGTCCTGATATCATTTGCTGTGGAGCCATAAATATATTTCCGTTAACGAGTTTACCTTTTCCGTTCAACGGTTTTATAAATGTTCTGTTATCGAGCTCTCTTTGTATATTAAAATCCGGCATAGGCTTTTTAGGTGCCGTTTGTGCCGGTACATTTTTGGAAGCTATGTAGTTTTGAATAAGGTTAGTACTCATTTTAATTTACCACATATTTTTCGTTTTGATTAATAACATCTTTTGCTTTAGTTTTTGATGGTGTATGTGTGCTTGTAACAGCGTTTAGAACTCCTAAAATACTCGATAATGCTGCTAAACCGAGTAATATTTTCCCGCCTTGTTTTGTGATACCTTTACCTTCACCTTGCCATAATGATTTGGCGCTTTTTATGAAGTTTTCACCAAATGATTGCAATGTTTTCTTAAATTCTTTTCCTTTCCAGAATTTTAATGTCATTACGTTAAAAAAGTTATCCCAAGGCTCTTGTGCTGCCAGTGCCACACCTGCAGCTGCCCAAAGATAAGAAGATATATTTTTTGCAAGATTTGCTTTAACAACAATCTCTTTTATTCGGGGTTTGACTTCTTGATCTGAGTCTTTTAGGTTTTCTCCCATACCAAGACGTTTGGCAATTTTGTCATATTTATAATTTCTTTTCTCTCCTTTTGACTCATCCCCATACAATAAATCCCATCTCGGGAATTCTACGCTCTCAAAAACTTTGTGATGTTCTATACTTGTGATGTCAGTGTCATTTATGTCATCCGGCAGCTCATATATTACTTTTGCATAAGGTTGTTCAATATCTACTCCGGTCAGCATTTTGACAGGTTGACTGACAAAGGATTTTGACAAATTCTTCATTATTCCGTAAAATAAAACGCCAAGAGAGAGCTTGTTTCCGATACTTCTTGCCATTACTCTGTCAAAAGGCGCATAATGTTTGCTTGCAGAGTTAAATACAGCCATCATCATTCCGCTGCCTATTAGATAAGGAACTGTACCCATTGTTAAAAATTCATAGAAATTGGCATTTTTACTACCTTTAAAGCCTTTTGCCGGATATACTGTAAAAGCGTTTACAAACTTGTCTAAGCCAATTTTTGCTTTATTAACAGGGTTATTTTTCAAAACAGTATCATGGTTATACTCAAGTGCTTTATTTTCACTTTTGTCGGCAGAAAAATTAATATTTTTATTTACACTGCTTACCGGTAAAATCATTTTTACTCCACATCACGATATATAAATAACCGTAAATATTATTTTTTGTCAGTTTTAAGTTTTGAGTTTAACAATTATTAACAAAAATAAAAGAATAGAGCTGTTATTATACCCATTATTAAACAATAATATCCAAATACGGCAAGTGAAAATTTAGATATAAATTGCATAAAATATTTTATACACAGATAGCCAACAACTCCGGAAACAAAAGTTCCTGCAATAATGGCTGTCCAGTTATATTGTACGGCTTCTGCTACGTCTATTTTTATTAACGGATAAACCATTGATGCTCCGAGGATAATTGGAATACTCAACAAAAATGAGTATCTTGCTGCCGTCACCCTGTCAAGACCGAAAAACAATCCTGTTGCAATTGTCCAGCCGGAACGAGAAAATCCCGGTAATGCTGCTAATCCTTGTGCTAGGCCTATAAATATAGAACTCTTTAAATCTGGTTCATCTTTTTTTTGTTCAATTTTCTTTGATTTATATTCGCTGTACAGAAGGGTAAAACCGGTAAAAAACAGTAAAATTCCGACTATTACAGGGGAATATACAAGTTTTTCCGCGACTTCATTTATCGGTAATGCAAGAATAATAGTTAAAATAGTACCTATTATTATGTATAATCCCAATTTTGCATCCTTATCAGACCAATCTTTAGTCTTTATTGCATTATATAGGGCTTTTATTATTTTTAGAATATCTTTTCTGAAAAAGATTAAAACAGCTATAAGTGTACCTAAATGCACCATAATATCAAAAAATACTTCTTCATTGGAAGTTTGCGTTATTTCGATACCTTTAAAAACTTTGTAAAAATTTGATGTAAAAACAAGATGAGCAGAACTTGATATCGGCAAAAATTCACTCAATCCCTGAACTATCCCCATTAATATTGCTTGTATAAAATTCATTTTTATTCCTCATAATATGAACAGCAAGAAGTTTGAGTTTCCCAAACAGAAACTTTACTAAGCTGAACGACTTTTTCTTTTAATTTGTTATATATAAAGCAGGCTATCATTTCGCTTGACGGACTTTCTCCTTTAAATTCCGGCAGTTCGTTGATATCTTTGTGATCTAAAAGTTCCAAAACAGCATTTAATTCTTTTTTTAGAACCTTATAGTCAATTAGGATGTTGCTTTTGTCTAACGTGTCACCTTTTGCAAAAACTTCTACCATCCAGTTATGTCCGTGTTGATTTTCGCATTCCCCTTCGTAGTTTAGCAGATGGTGTGCTGCCGAAAAGAAAGCTTGAGTTTTAATTTCAAACATATTATTCTCCCCTTAGTATATAATCACAAAATTCTCTAACTGCTCCTCGTCCGCCGTTTTTTGAAGAAACAAAATTTGCTGTTTGTTTAACTTTATCAACAGCATCAGACGGGCATCCTTTTAAGCCGACTTTTTCTAAAATGCAAATATCTGGCAAATCGTCACCCATATATGCAATTTCGTCAAAATTAAAATTATATTTTTTCATTATTTCTTGTAGAGTTTCGAGTTTATTTTTTGAACCCTGATGAAGTTCTTTTATATTAAGGTTTTGTGCACGGTGTTCAACAGTTCCGTTTTTTCTTGCCGTAATTATTGCAGTTACAATACCTGCATTGTTTAAATTTACAATGCCTTGTCCGTCTTTGGCATTAAATGTTTTGTATTCGTGTCCCAGTTCATCAAAAGTTAAACTTCCGTCCGTCAAAACTCCATCAACATCAAATGCAACCAGTTTAATTTTTTTTGTCATTTATTTCCCTCATAAAAATTATATTATAAATATCGTACAAAAAGACTATATTTAAAATAAAATTTAAATTTTGTAAAATCTCAAACGACAAAAAATATATGATGAATTTAACATTTAATGACATAAATATGTTTAGAGATTATATAAAAACTTCCGGCAATACTGATTTTGCAGTAGATTTGTCGAATATGAATATTTTTGAAAGTTTAAAATTTATAGTATTGTCATCGGAATATTATTACCAAAAATTCCCTAAAAACAAACTAAAATGTATTGTAAATTCAGACGATTTGCTTTCTTTGATATCCGGTTTTAGTGTAAATAATTTGGAAATATTACGTAATTAAAAAAACGGACAATCATTAAGATTGTCCGGTATTTCATTTTCTGAAACAAAAAGGATTTACATTAAAAACCTTTTTGCACCCTCTCCCTTTTGATAGCCTATTGTTGGATAAATCCCCAACTCCCAAGATTAATTTTATAATAGTCTAAAAGAGTAAAAAATAAATACCCAAAACAGTTTCCATGCCAATCTTTTTACAATTCCATTTTGTACACTTTTGGGAAACTCTCTTGGTATAAGCGTTTGCAGTCAATAAATTTTTCAAATAAAAAATTTACTAAATTTTTGTTAACACATTTGATAAAAACGCTTGCAAAGTTGAAAATACTCAAAAGCATGGTTATTTTGGTATTTTATAATAATTTTGCTGTCATTCTGTGCGTTAGCAAAGAATCTTCAAATTAATGAGATTTTTTGCTTAAGATGTCGTTGCATTCTGGATTGTCATTCTGAACTTGTTTAGAATCTTTATTGTCATTCTGAGGGCAGAGCCCGAAGAACCACAAAAATATTATAAAATTTTTCTTACCTCACCCTCTCCTACTAAAAAGATAGGAGAGGGAAATTTTTAATTGTTAACAATTGTAACAGATTTTATAACATGTGAAATCAGCCATTTTTATATGTTTTTACATGTTTGAGAGCAAAAAATGAAAGTCTTAAAATTTTACCCCTTGTAAAAGATTTTCAAAAAAACAGAGAGAGTAAGATGCAAAAAATCGGATTAGCAAAACTGGATATTAAAACAAAGTCTTCAGGAGCAATGAAGTCTTCTGCAGCTGCTAATCTAAGCAATGCTCAGAGATCTTCAGGAATTTCATACGGAATAAAAGCACAGCGCTCAAACCAATCTATATTTAATCCCAAAATGTACTATAGTGGTTCAACAAGTGCTACCCGTCATGCTTTGAATGCAAGAGAAATAGTTAATATTTATAACGGACCTGTTAAAAAATCCAATGACAATGAAATGTCAGCAATGGAAAAAATTATGATGTGGTCAATGGTTGGCGCATCAGTAGCACAAGCAGGTGTCGGTATTGCAGCGGCAATAAAAGATATGAAAGGCAATAAAGCAACTACTCCAACAGATGGCAAAGGCTCTATTGTTGATAACAATATCGGTAAATCTTTACAGGATTTAAAATCATCTTCAAATAAAATTGGAAGTGATGTAAATAAATTTAGTGCTGATTATAAAAACATTTCAGATAGTAATATATCTTCAATTAGCAGTAAATTAAACGCATTAGAAAGTAATGAAGTAACATTACAATATACAAGCAAGATAGATACTAATTTACTAAAATCGTCTGATTTAGGATTAAATTCTGATAGCTCATTAGACGATATAAAAAATGCATCAGATACTATTGAAAAAAATGATATAGCAAATGTTGACAAGTTCATTGAAACAATAACTAATTTATCAGGTGAAATAACTACAAATATACAATCATTAGAAGGCCAATTATTACGTGCACAGCAGGCTGAAAGTAGTGGTCAACCTGCAAATCCATCAAGTGCTGAAATACAAGACCAAATAAACGCTTTAAATAAATTAAAAGCGGAGCTTAAAGGTGAGATAACAAATCAAGCAAATAAAGTAAAAGAAAATATGCAAACTCAACAAAATACACTAAAAGGGCTTCAAGAGAAAAAAGCTAAGAATATGGATGAAACATACAAAAAAGCTCAAGAAGGTGACAAACAAGTTGAAGTTAATAACAAAAAAATGAAAGAATTGAAGTCTAAAATTGATAAAGAGAAAAAATCCGACAAAAAACAATCTTTGATAGCTCAATATAATGCCTATGCTCAAAGCAACAGAGAGTTGAAAAAAGCATTTGAAGGATTAAAAGATATTAAAGATTCTAACGGAACTTCGTTTACTCCGACAAATGTAAATAATGCAAGTGTAGAAAATTATCCGCAGGATACAACTACAACAAGGACAAATGATAATGCTGACGATATGTACGGAAGAGACGGTCAATCTCAAGCCGGTGGTGCAGGACAAAGAAGAACTCCATCCACAATTATGCGTGCAGGCTTAGCAAGTGGCGCTTTAGCTTATCATGATGGCGTGTACGTAACAGCAGCCGGTGAAATTACTGTGACTGGAACAAGAACCGGTAATCCGCAATATCTGCTTAACGGTCTAGATATCGGTTTAGATGCGGCAAGAACATTGATACAAAATGTAGGCGTAGATGAATCTTAATCTGTCATAGAACTCATATCTTGAGTGAACTTAACAAATAGTTTTTTAATAATTTTGTCGTAAATATTTATTACAATAAGCTTTACTTTTTTATATATATAGGTTAAAATGAATGCGGACAGTATTGTCGAGAAAAGAACGGGAATCCCCGTTCTTTTTCGATTAATATGAAATTATGAGATTCTACGCTCAGAATGAAGATCCTGAATCTCAGGATGACCAAAGGCCAGAATGTCAGCAAACGCCATCTTGAGCACTCTGCCGAACAAAATGATTGAGTATCATTTTGTGAGAGGGAAGAAAGAACTCATAAAATAAAAAAAGAAAGGTTAGGATGAAACAGGATATTAACAGGCACGAAATTTTAGAAAAAATTACACCGCTTATTGAAAATACAGCGATGAGATTTGGTTATATCCCGATTGAAATTGAATTTGTTAAAGAAAATCATCGCTGGTTTTTGAGGATTTATCTTTATTCAAAAGAAAAAGATGTCACGCTCGATGACTGTGAAAATGTTACCAGAAGCCTTTCGGATTTTTTGGATGAGCTTATTCCGGTTAAATACTATTTGGAGGTGTCATCACCGGGGCTGGAAAGAAAATTCAAATCTGACAAGGAGTTTGTTATTTTTAACGGCAGAAGAATAAGTTTAAAACTTAAAGAACCAATTGAAGGCGAATCTGAAAAGATATTTAAAGGCGAAATTTTAGATTTTGATGAAAAAGAGGGTTTGAAATTCTTTCGCTTTGATGATGGACAGGAACTTCAAATTCCAAAAGAAAATATACAGTCAGCAAAATTATATATAGATTAAAGTTTAGTAGGATAAGTTTGCTAAGTAGGATAGGTTCGTTACAGGAAAATGTATTATAAAGAATTAGAAGTTTGGAAAAAGTCAATAGAATTAGTAAAGGGAATTTATGAAATTTGTAATGAGTTTCCACAGAGTGAACAATTTGGTTTAACGGCACAGTTGAAACGTGCAGTTATTTCCGTACCGTCTAATATTGCAGAAGGTGCGGCAAGATATTCTAACAAGGATACTGCCAGGTTTATAGACACTGCACTAGGTTCAATTGCGGAAGTAGACACTCAATTAATTATAGCAAAAGAGCTAGGATATGCCAATAATATTGATGCAATTCAAATCTTGTTAAATCAAGTAAATGCTTTATTATTAGGTTTTAAAAAGCATTTAAATAAAACACAAGAATAGCATTTTTAAAGAACTTATCAAACTTATCCTACCTAACAAACTTATCAAACTAATAAAAAAGAAAGGAATAAATCATGATTAAAATCGGAACAGCGTTATTTGAAGCTTGCGAAGAACTTGAAAGAGAAAGAGGAATATCAAAAGAAGTTTTGATTGCATCTCTTTGTGATGCTATGGTTGCAGCTTACAAAAAACATATGAGAATAGGTAAAGAAGTTACCAATATCGAAGCCATTTTGGATGAACAATCAGGCGAAATAGGCGTTTTTGCAACAAAATTGGTTGTAAAAAAAGTTGAAGATGCTGATTTGCAAATTTCTTTGAAAGAAGCTCAAGAAATAGCTGAAGATGTAGAAGAAGGCGACGAAATTAAAATTGAAGTTACTCCGGAACAATTCGGACGTATTGCCGCTCAATCTGCTAAACAAGTTATTACACAAAGAATTAGAGAAGCTGAAAGAAATTTGGTTCTGAACGAATTCTTGGATAAAAAAGGAACTTTGACAACCGGTATTATTCAAAGAGTTGAAAACAGAAATGTAATAGTAAATATCGGTAAAACTGATGCTATAATGCCTCAAAAAGAACAAATTCCAGGAGAATATTACAAACCCGGAAACAGAATCAGAGTATTTGTTCTTAATGTAAAAGAAACAACAAGATTGCCTCAAGTTATCGTTTCTCATGCGCATGCAGAAATAGTTAGAGAATTATTTGAACTTGAAGTTCCGGAAATTGAAGACGGAATTGTTGAAATTAAATCAATATCACGTGAAGCAGGATACAGAACAAAAATTGCAGTTTGGTCAAATGACCCTGAAGTAGATTCTGTCGGAGCTTGTATCGGACCAAGAGGATCTAGAATACAAACAATTGTTTCCGAACTTAAAAATGAAAAAATCGATATCGTAAGATATTCGGAAGATCCTGTTGAATATATCGTAAACTCACTATCTCCTGCAAGAGTTGTTTCAGTTGATATTTTGGCAAATGACGAATATGCTCACGAAGCAATGGTTGTTGTTCCGGATGATCAATTGTCATTGGCAATAGGCAGAGAAGGCCAAAACGTAAGACTTGCTCACAAATTGACCGGCTGGAAGATAGATATCAAGAGTGTTTCTCAAATGGAAAAAGCTGAAGCTGCAAACTTTGAAGCTTATGAAGAAGCTCCTGAAGAAGAATACTCAGAAGAACAACAAGATGAACTTCAAGCGGAAATTGAAGAAGAAATGAATCAACAAGCACTTGATGAAGAAGATCTTCAAGTTGATGAAGAACCAATTGAAGAAGCTTCTGAAGAAATTGAAGAATAAACTTTGAAACAAAATATAAAAAGCTCCCTTTTGGGAGCTTTTTTCTTTTATTCCCGATTACTTGATTTGTAAAAAATGTTTACATAAGAAAGTTTAAAAGCAATAAATTCAAAAAAATTTTTTTATATAATTTATAGGGGATATTATGGTTACAATAAATGTCGGCGCAAAAGGCTTAGACTACTTGCGTAGAATTATATTAAAGAGCAAACCTGTAGGACCGCTGGAACTATTTAGTTCTGTGCCAAAATCTACAGCAGGTCTTAAATATGCCCCTTTAAAGCAAAATGGAAAAGTTTTACTTGAAAAAATTCCAAAGACTAAAATAAATAAAGAACAGAACTTAAGTGTTTTGAATATTCCTCCTGAAGCTCGGGAATATTCATTTGCAAAAATAGGAAAAATAGAAGATCCCGCTTATTCTCAGGAAATATTTAGTTTTTATAATAAAGATGGGACTATTATAAATCGCTTTATAAGAGAAAGTAAAAAAGATGATATTTTTATAGAATATTCTCCTTGGACTTGTAGCACAGATTTACCATGGAATTTTAGAAGAGCTAAGACAAGAAAAATAACAAGAATGTCAGTTAATAGAAATAAAGCAGAGCAAGATATTAAAATATACAAAGGATTTGAATTAACAAAAGATAATGCTATCCCTTTTATGCCATTAAACAATAAAAATGCAAAAATTATTTCTGAAGAATTACAGTTTGTCCAGGATGATGCTCCAAGATTTGATTTGGTAAAAGATAGTTATGTAAAACGCTTTTATTACAGAGGTTTCCGTTTGGATAAAGGAGAAATTATTGAACGTAATCCAAATGAATTATTTAAACCCAAACCAAGCAATATAAAATATTACAACATAAAAAGAACTTATGGAAAATCTCAAGAAATTCCGGAACATATCAGCTTGAAAACTCACAGTTTGTCAAATAATTCAGGTGAGATAAATATAGATAAATCCGGTGCGAATTTATATTTGAAAAAAGAGGCTAAAGATGTTAAATTGACAAATTTTGAAAGTTATAATTCAAACAGTTATGCAGAAATTGAAAATAATCCTTTTGCAGCATATATGTATTTAAGACCGCAGACAAAAGGTAAATACCTTGAACGTTTTTTTGCCAAAAGAAAAGGGGTTTTGCCATTAAATGTCAAGACCTATGTAAACTCAAATGAAGTTGCTCAAAATGCAGCAGCTCATTTTTCACCAAGTAAATGTCAAATACACGTAAAAGGGAAATACAATATACCTTCTACATATGCGCATGAAAACGAACATTTATTTCAACATACACTAGCCGGAAGATACAATTTAACTGAATATGGTAATGTTGTTGGAGATTATACGCAAAAAAAAGGTGCAAAATTATTTGGAAAATGTCCTGAAAATTTAATGGCAGAAGGCAATAGATACACTCATGGTATAATTCATTATCCGCATACTTCGCCAAATGAAAACTTACGAGAAAATCCAAGTTATTGGCTTAATGAATTAGAAGTTGGAGCAAGAAATGAAGAACAAAAATGGTTACAGTATGATTATCTACCACATACTGAATTAATGAATCGATTAAATTTCTAATAATTCAAATGTAGCAATTTTATTTGTTTTTAGAGATTAACAATCCCTTGACAAAAATCTTTGAGCGCATATTATGTTATGGTAAACTAAAATACCAATATGTATTGTAGTATAAGTAGAGAAGAAAAAGGAGATTAATCTCATGGCACGTGAAAAGTATGAACGTACGAAACCGCACGTTAACATTGGTACAATAGGCCACGTTGACCACGGTAAAACAACATTGACAGCTGCTATTACAGCAGTTTTGGCAGCAGCAGGTCAAGCTGCATTGAA
>CACYCU010000005.1 GCA_902772945.1 uncultured bacterium
CAATTGCTTTTCCGCCAATCTTAAAATTAGAATTTTTAAACGCAGTAAATTTTGCATTTAAGTCATCAGCAACATCCAACTTTATAATATTTATAAACGGATGATTTGTATTTAATTTAACTATTGTTCCGTTTACTTCGGCAATTTTTCTTGTGCTTGCCATATTGCTGTCAAAATCATTTGTAAAGCTTGTTGCTCCGGTATAAAAACCTGTTTGCTTTATGTGTAATCTGTCTTTTTTATGATCTAATTTTGCCTGTAAAATAGTTTGACTTCCCACAATTGGCTGAATATCAACAGGCGTAATGTAGTTTGATGCATCTGCTTTTACTTGTAAGATAATATCTTGTTTTTTATCATCTCCAAATACTTTGGCTTTTATCGGTAAATTTCCTTCTGCTGCTACAAAGGGTTCTGCAGATGTCCCTAAAAATTTTCTCAAATCTTTTGCATTCAAATATCCTTCGGCATTAAATAATATGTCAGGATTTTTTACATAGCTTTTGATAGCTCCTGCAAGAGCAATTTTAGAATTATTATTAACCAAAAGTTCAAATGGAGTTATATCAATATCATCTTGATTTAATTTTACAATTAATGACGGGTTTTTAATATTTGATGATGTTTTTGGAATATTTATGGTTAAATTTTTATTGGTTATATTACCATCAACCGTCTTTAAATCCGTTACAAGGCCTATTGCCAATTTTTCGTTATTTACATTGAAAGAACTGTTTCTCAGACCAACATTGCTTAATATTACATTAGCATATGCTACAGCTTCTTTTAATTTTCCTTTTACATTTGCATCAATCAATATTGTTCCTGAGTTTAATGATATAGATTTTTTCAAATCAGATGGTGCAAAAGCCGCAAATAACCCTGCAAGAGGTAATTTGTCAGAATGAACGGTAATATCCGAATATGAATCTGTATCAATAACTCCATCTGCTTTTAAAATAGAACCGTTTACATAAGCTTTTGTATCTGAAATATTTAGTTTGTCATTTTCAAAAATCAAATTAGCTCTTATTTTGTCAAATACTAAATTTGTAGCCCCGTTTGAAACTTTACCATCTCTTGCAATTATACATCCTGAAGAATTTATTTGTTTTAAATCCGTTTTAAAATGAGTTCTTGCGACAAAATATCCTGCTGCTTTTATATAAGCAAGATTATTTTTTATGTGCAAAGTATCCAACATTGCTTTAGACAATATTATCAAATCATTAAAATAAATTTTGTCAGTAAAAATTCTCAAATCAATTTTTGGATCTTTGTTAAATACAAATTTCCCAAACATATTCATAGATTGTTCTTTAGCAATAGTTATATTTGTATCAAAAAATGCATAATCTTTTTTAAACTTTGCTTTAATGTAAGATTTTGGCAAATTATATCCTGAAATATTCATAGTTATATCATCAGCTGCAAATCTACCTTTTATTTTCAATTTACCTTCGTCATTTTTTCTGATCTTTAATTTTGCATTTATATCCGATTTTAAATCATAATCTCTATAAACCAATACCGGATTTACAAAATGAACTTCTATTTTTTCAGCAGGATCATCTTCCGCATCTTTTGGCTTTTTCTTGGGTATTATTGAATCTATATCTAAATTTGCGGTTATATTTAATTTGTCATCAGAATAAATATTTGCAACTGTTTTCAGCTTCGCTGTTTCTTTATTAAAATACCCGCCTGTCATCTTGTCACCGCTTAATAGAAGCTTATGACCTGTTTTCAATTCTTTTACAGAAATGTTGTAATTTGAAATTTTAGCATTAGGAACAATATATTTTATTTTTGAAATATCAATAGGCAATTCTTTTGAATCAGGATTAGGTTCATTTTTTTTCGCATTTAATATATCTTCTATCAAACGCACAAATTTAAATTGTTCACCATTTTCAATATCCAAATTTATGTTCAAATTTTGAATTTCGGCACAAGAAGCTTTTATGTTATAAAACAGTAAATTTGGAATTGAGAGTCTCAATTTTAGTCCGTCAGCTTCCAATATTGAAGACCCGTCAGGAAGCTTGACTGACAATTTTCCTGTTTTTATTCCTGCTTGCAACAGCGGATTTGTGCTTATTTTCAAATCTTCAACCGATAAATCAACATTCGCCTGCTCTTTAACAATTTTTTGAATTTCAGGCAAATAATCTTCCAATTTCACAACATTTGGAAGCACTATCAGAAATGCCAAATATATTAAAAATAATACTGATAATATTACATACAAAAAATATTTTAAAAAACTTTTCATGATATCCCTCTCTTACTATATTTTACTATATAAATAGTACTTTTCAATAAAGTTTTTTCAAATAGCCTATACGGGCAATCGTAAAATTTTATAAAATAATTTATATTAAGGTATGCAAAAAGAGAATACCGTTCAACAAACTGCTTTTATGCAAAGGGAAACTTTTATATCGACAATTAACCATGACTTAAAAGTTCCGGTAATTGCACAAATAAGGGCGCTGGAATTGTTAATTGATGAAAAAATGGGGCTTTTAAACTCTAACCAAAAAGAAATTCTAAGCCTTACATTGGATTCTTGCCGTTCTATATACGGCATGCTCTCCGAAATTATTTCTGCTTACAAATACGAAAATAAAGACATTGTTCTCGAACTGGAAAATATAAATCTTTTAAGAATTATTGAAAATTACTTTACGCAAAGCAAAAACTTAATCCGTTCAAGAAACATAAATATCCTTGTGTTTAACAATTCTTTTTATCCAAACATAATTGCAGATAAACATCAAATACAAAAAGCTTTTGAATATCTGGCAAATTATTGTATTTCCTGCGCTTCAAAAGATACTGAATTAATATGTGAAATAAAAGATTCAGAAGAATTTATACATCTTTCACTCACTTTTGAATGCCCGGATTTTTCTTATGAAAAAACAAAAAATTTATTTAACAGCTTGCCGGAACATAGAATGGACAAAGTAGGCTGCAGCTTGGGAATTTACCTTGCAAAACAGATTATAACAGCACATAACGGATACATAGATTTTTCAAATTCCGGAATTAAAAATACATATACAATTAATTTACCGTTAAATAATGTAAATAATATGACTAAATTGCAATAATGTTATAATATTTAAAATATGAAAAAATTATTATTCTTATTATTAGCAATGAGTATTACGACACAGTTTGTACTTAGTGAACAACAGCATCCTACAAGAGAAATTGTAAAAAGCAACAATGAATTTTACAATAAATGCTCTAAACTTTCTAACAATTTTAAAAGCGACTCAAAATTTGCAAATTATTTACGAGGAAGTTGTACTGAATTTGAATTTTCAAGACAAAAACTTGTAGATGCGGTCTATCCTAAAAAACCTTATTATACAAACTCAGAATACCAAACAAGATTGAACAACAGGTCTGAATTTTTCACAAAGCTAAACAAACAGCAATATAATTCATACAAACTTATCGTTGAAGAATACTGCAAAGCAAACGGCAAAAAGTCCGCAAAAATTGAAGAAGCTTGCTCTAATGAAATGTTCTAAACAATACCTTGAGCTCTCATCGCTTTTGCAAGCTTTCTAAACGCTGCAATATTTGCACCCGCAACATAGTTATTTCCGAGTCCGTATTGTTCAGCTGCCGCTTGGCAAGATTTAAAGATATTAACCATAATATTATTCAATTTTGCGTCAACTTCATCAAATGTCAAATAATATCTCATGCTGTTTTGGCTCATTTCTATAGCAGAAGTAGCAACACCACCTGCATTTGCAGCTTTTGCAGGAGCAACCAAAACACCTTTTTCCAATAAATATTCAGTTGCTTCTTTTGTACAAGGCATGTTTGCACCTTCACCCACAGCAATCACGCCATTTTCAACAAGCTTTTTAGCTGAATTTAAATTTAATTCATTTTGAGTTGCACAAGGAAGAGCTATGTCCGTTTTTATATCCCATATTGGAGAATCTTCTGATTGACGTTCAATATATTGAGCATCAGGATGTTTTTTCAAATAGTCAGAAATTCTTCCTCTCTCAACTTCTTTAATTTGTTTTATTAATTCTAAGTCAATTCCGTTTTTATCATAGATGCAACCCTTTGAATCACTCATTGCAACAACGTTTGCGCCATAATTTTGAGCTTTTTCGCAAGCATAAATTGCAACATTTCCTGCCCCTGATATAGTCACAGTTTTTCCGGATAAAGATTGATTTGCATTTGCATCAAGCATTTCTCTCATAAAATAAATAAGTCCGTAGCCGGTTGCTTCTTTTCTTGCAAGAGAGCCGCCGTAAGAAAGTCCTTTACCGGTTAAAACACCGCCTTCATATGCATCTCTGATTCTTTTATATTGACCGAAAAGGAATCCGATTTCTCTCTCTCCAACCCCAATATCACCTGCAGGAACATCAATATCCTGACCAATATGTCTTTGAAGTTCTGTCATAAAACTTTGACAAAATCTCATTATTTCATCATCAGATTTGCCTTTAGGATCAAAATCACTTCCACCTTTTCCGCCTCCGATAGGTAAACCTGTCAATGCATTTTTAAATATTTGTTCAAAACCTAAAAATTTCATGATACTTTGGTTTACACTCTCATGGAATCTCAATCCGCCTTTATAAGGCCCTATAAGACTGCTAAATTGTACTCTGTAACCTCTATGAACAATTGTTTGACCTTTATCATTAACATATGGAACTCTGAATGTTATAAGCCTTTCAGGTTCCACCATACGCTCCAAAAGCGCAATCCTTTCATACTCCGGATGCCTGTTTACAACAGGTTCAAGAGTGGTTAAGACCTCATCTACGGCCTGAATAAACTCAGGTTCATTATAATTTTTTTCTTTTACTTCAGCTAATACTTTTTCCAAATAATTGTTCATAATACACCTCTAGCTCATAATATCACATTTTTTTTATATACGCAATTGCTTTTTACAAAATAAGGGGTATAATGTTAAGTATAGTTTGAAAGGAGATAATAATGTTTGAGAAATTAGAAAAATTGCAAATCGCCACACTTGGGATTTTACTTGCTTTTGGATTAATTTTTTCTGTAAATATGGCTACAAAAAATATATCCAATGATAAAATATCAGTTACAGGTTCATCTTTCAAAATTGTAAAATCAGATTCAGCAAGATTGGAATTTGAAATAGAAGTAAGAAAAGCAGACAAACAACAAGCATATAGTGTAGTAAAATCACAACTCCCTGTTGTAAACAAATATTTAAACGACAAAGGTTTTAAAGACATTGAAGTAAAGGCAACTAATGGTTATAATTCATACAGATACAATGCTAACGGCAGTATGACAAATGATATCGCATACTACAATCTATCTCAACCAATTGTCGTAAAATCCGATGATGTAGATAAAATAAAAGAGTTGTCTGCAGATATTCAAAGCCTTCTATCACAAGGTATTGATATTAATATAATTAGTACGGAATATTTTTATTCTAAATTAGGTGATTTGAAAGTTGAATTATTGGAAGACGCCACAAAAGATGCTAAAGAAAGAGCAAACGCCATGTTAAAAGCAACACACAATCACCCCGGCAAAATCCAATCAGTTCAGATGGGAGTTTTTCAAATTACACCTGTTGACTCAACAAACGTATCTGACATGGGCATAAATGATACATCTACAATTGACAAAAAAGTTACTGCGGTTGCCAATGTTGTATTCCGCATAAAATAAAGGAGAATATAGTATGAAGAAGTTTTTAACAATAGCATTTATTTGTTCAACTTTACCGGTTTTTGCATTTGATGCTCTGCCTACAATTCCATTGAATGAAGTTTCACCAATGAGCGATATGCAGGCAATGGAAGCTCAGAGATTTAGACAAGAACAAATAAACTATTACAGTGATGTTGAAACTGAAAAAAAACGTTTTGAAAAAGCGAACCAAAAAGTTACAAATCAGCAAGATCAACCAATTATTCAAAAAATGATTAACAATACAAGTTCTGAATTTGTTGAAGAAAACGGAAAAATTAAAATCAAATATTTGCATTAATGTCCTAAGATAAGGATAATTACAGAACCTAGAACAATTATAACGGAACCTGCCAATTTTTTGAGCAGGTTTTGTTCTTTAAATATCTTATATCCAAGTATGACATTCAATATAACAGATAGCTGAAACAAAGAAAGTGCATAACCGACATTCATATGTTCAAAAACATATGCAGTTGAAAAAGTCATAGTTCCAAAACAACAAGCTGCTGCAAAATATGGAAAAATATTTTGTTTTGAAACTTTTACAGAAGACTTTACAAATATTTTAACAAGTATTAGCGAAAAAATTAACCCAAATATACTTGACATAACAAATGAAGTAATAACTGACGAAAGCAAAATAACCTTTTTAATATATACAGCTTCAATCGCAGAAAAAAATAAAGCACAAAATCTATAAAGAATATCTTTTTTTAAAATATCTTTCGGACTGTCAAAAATAAAATATGTTCCGAAAATTATCAACCCCATACCAAAAACACCGTATCCGTTTGGATATTCATGCAAAATCAAAATGCCAAAAATAAGTCCTACAATTGATTTATAAGAATTTATAGGCCCTAAAACAGAAAGTTGCCCTCTTTCTAATGCCATAACCATAAAACAGTTACATATTGCACCAAAAATCCCACCCAACAGTGCATTAAAAAACATTTCTCCGGAAGGGTTCTTTATTAAAAATATCAGCGGAAGCGAAAAGACGCTTAGTATAAAATAATTAATAAAATTTACCACAACAGGATTTTCATCTTCTTCTGCTAATTTTTTTTGAAAAACATTTGTTCCGGAATTTGAAAATATTCTTAACAATATTGCAGTTATTAAAGACAACATAAATTAATTAAATCACAAATTTTTGCATTAAAAAAGGAGCCTGCGGCTCCTTTTTTTTATTTACGGTAAACTGATTATTTACCGTATAATACAGCTCTTGCAGCATCTGAGTTAGGTAATATTGTTTGATCATAGAATACTACCGGATAGATATCTGTTGGAGATGTTACCGCACAATTTGCATCATGACCACTTGTTTTGCCGTCACATTTAACCATTTTGTTTGGTCCTTTTACGCCGTTAACATCGATAAAACCTTTACATCCAGTACCTGTAATTGCACCGGCAGCTGTTTTTGTACATTCTTTTGTATCTGATGGGAATGAGAACATAATACCGTCGTTAAAGAATACTGTTGTATTAGTTCCTGCAGCATCCAAGTCAGCATCTTCATCATTTTTTGCTGTGTATTTTTCTTTTGTTTTTAGAGCGCCATCAACACTCTTTACAACGTTCATACGTTTTTGGAACAATTCCAATAAAGTACCGTTACCAGTATTTGAAGCACCGCTCAAATCGCTAATGTCATAATCTTCTAATGCTACGTTCAATGTAACACCTTGAGAAATTGCAGACAAAGCTTTTTTGTAAGCTGCTTTGTATTGTGCACCATTTGTTTGGTTAATCAATGTTGGCATTGTCATAGCAGCTACAACACCGATAATACCTAAAGTAATCAACACTTCTGCAAGTGTAAAGCCGAATCTTTTTGTCATAATCTTTTCACCTTTCTTATTTTAATGACCCTTTGATCTCTCAAATTTTATCCTAATGCATAAAACTATTTGAAATCTATTCTGTATTCTCATTTTAAAGGACTTTCAAAAAATTGTCAAGTATTTTTACAAAAATATTAATTAATTTTAACTAATTCTTAAGAATTAGTTTTTTATATTCTTTAGAATTAGAATATCCAAAAGTACTATTAATTATTTAATAAGGCTTATTGAAAAAATATTAGGCTCATGATATCATTTGACTGTTGATATATATGAGGGGTAATTATGACTTGTACTTTAGAAAAAAGGTCTTGTGTTTTTGACGAAAAAGCTAAAAAAACACTTAAAAAAGCATTAAAAGCACTTGGTAAAAAAAATCTTGCTTTTATTATGCATAACGGAAGCTTTCCCGCTGCAGAAAATCAGAATACAGGATTTGGCAGTATCAATACAGATGGTGGTCATGAGTTTATTGAATTTGCATCAGGTTTGTTTGACGCAATTCAACTTGGACCTGCAGGCAAAACAAAAAGCTGTGATTCATCACCATACACAGGAACTATTTTTTCAGGGAATCCTTTGTTTATAAATCTTTTGGAATTAACAACAAAAGCTTGGGGGAACATTCTTTCAGAGACAACATACTACGATATAGTAAGCAACAATCCTAACCAAAATACAAACAAAACTTCATATCAGTATGTATACAAAAAATACAACGAAGCTATGCAAGAAGCATGGAATAATTTCAAAGCTAAGCCTGACAAAAAGCTTGAAAAAGAATTCAAAGCATTTAAATCAGAAAACAATTTTTGGCTTGATAAAGACAGTTTATATGAAGCCTTGTCAATTGAGCATGGAAATGACTATTGGCCTATGTGGGGCTCTGAAACCGACAAAAACTTATTCAATCCGCAATCAATTGAACAAAAAATGGAGTTTGCAAAACGTATAGAAGAAATTGAAAATAAATATTCTGATGAAATTGAATTGTACAAATTTACTCAATTTGTTATAAGCAAACAAAGCGAAGAAACTCGTGATTTTGCCAAAAAACATGATATTAAAATGATTGCAGACAGACAGGTAGCATTCTCAGACCGTGACACCTGGGCATATCAATCATTATTCCTAAAAGGATGGTGTTTGGGATGTCCTCCTGATTATTTTTCAAAAGACGGTCAGGCTTGGGGCTTCCCTGTTATGGATCCTGACAGAATGTACAATGCAGACGGTTCTTTGGATGAAGGCGGTCAATTATTAAAAAATCTTTATAAAAAAATGTTTAAAGAAAATCCCGGCGGAGTCAGAATAGACCACATTGTAGGTTTAATTGATCCTTGGGTTTACAAATCAGGCAAAAAACCAAAAATTGAAGAAGGCGCAGGAAGACTGTATTCATCTCCGGAGCATGAAGAACTTTCAAAATACGCTATTGCAAAAATTGAAGATCTTAATCTTGATGTAACAGCTGACAAAGAAAAAAGAATTAAAACTTTAACAAAAGAACAAATCAAAGATTATGGCAGACTTATAGAAAAAATAGTTATTGCTGCAGCTAAAGAAGAAGGTTTGGATAAAGATGCCATTGTGTGCGAAGATTTGGGAACTTTAACAAATCCTGTAGCATCTGTAATGAAAGCCTTTGGACTTCAGGGAATGAAATTAACACAATTTACGGAACCTGACAAACCGGAAGACCCATACAGATGTAAAAACATTGACAAAAAATGCTGGGCAATGGTTGGCACACACGACAATGAACCAATAAAGATGTGGGCTGATAAAAATATTCATTCTCATGAAGGATATTTACATGCCAAAAATCTTGTTGAAGATTTGTTTAGTGATGCGGAAAACAAAGATGATATTATAGTAAAATTGACTGATGATGCGGAATTTTTAGCTCAAACCAAACTTGTTGAATTGTTTGCAAGTGAAGCTGAAAACATCCAAATTTTCTTTACTGATTACTTTAATATTTATGATGTCTATAACAGACCGGGAACAGCAGGTGATGCAAACTGGAGTTTGAGACTTCCTGACAATTATAAAGAATTATCATCTGTTAATCTTGCTAAAATATTGAAACTTGCTATTTTATCAAGAGGAAAAGAATTCGCAAATAAAAACAGCAAAATTATTGAAAAGTTAGATGAAATTATATAAAAATATTGAGTTTCTTCGCATAAATGCGAAGAAACTCATTTTTGAGGGATTTATGAAAAAATTTTTAATTGCACTAATGGTATTAGTTAATATTCCGGCTTTTTCGGCAGATATGCTGTTTAACCCGTCAAATGAAGCTAAATTGGAATATAATCAAGGTGTTGACTTTTTTAAAGCAAGTCAATATGACAGATCCATAGGAGCTTTTAGACGGGCAATAGAACTTGATCCTAATTATGTGGATGCATATTATAATTTGGGAACTATTCTGGAATACTTGAATAGAGATGATGAAGCGTTAAGTGTTTTCAAACAAATTATTGTGCGTAAACCGGATGATTACGAATCAGTATTTAAAGCCGCAAGTCTTAGCAGCAAACTCGGACAATATGACAATGCAAAAAAATATTTGTCACTAATCCCTGCAAATAGTTCTGTTTATGAGAGTGCACAAAAAATAGCACAAAACATGGGAACAGATTTGCAAACAATTAAATCTGATTCTGCCAAAATTGCATCAACCGCAAAAGAAACCAACCAATCAAACGGAACATATAACAACCTTCCAAGCCCTACAGGTATTGCAGGTGACAGACTAGGTAATATATATGTTGCTTGTTTTTCAGACAATATGATATACAAAATTACACCTGACGGAAAACGGATTATTTTTGTCAAAGATTCAAGAATAAACGGTCCGATAGCAATGGCAAGCGACCAATATGACAACCTTTATATTTCAAATTATAACGGCAACAACGTTATAAAAATAACACCAACAGGTACTATTACAACAGTTATATCTAATGTACAAAAACCATACGGTCTAAGCATAAATAACGGACTGCTGTACATATCTTCGCAAGGTTCAAATTCTGTTTTGAAATACAAGTTGTAGCTTATTCCTTCACTCCACCTTGTAAAATATCTGATATAAAATATTTCTTTCCTGCTAAAAATACTCCAATTACAGGAATAGTACAGATTACTGAGCATGCCAAAAGTTCACCCCAAAGAGTAATTTCTCTGAAACTACCCTTGAAAATTGCAAGTCCTACAGGAAGTGTGCGCATGCTTTCTGTATTTGTAACAATTAGAGGCCACATAAAACTGTTCCAACTTGAGACAAAAGTAAATATAGCAAGTGTAGCAACAGTTGGAAGTGCAAGTGGTAAAGCTATTTTAAAAAATGTTTGAAAAAGATTACAGCCGTCAATTTTAGCAGATTCTTCCAAGTCTTTTGGCAAACCTAAAAAATACTGACGCATCAAAAACACCCCAAACCCGCCAAAAAGCGCAGGCACAATCAAAGCTTGATATGTATTTATCCAATGAAGCTCGAGAAAAAAAAAAAATAAAGGAATTATATTTACCTGAGGCGGAACAAGCATTGTTATAAGAATTACCAAAAACAACAAATCTCTATATTTAAACTTCATCCTTGCAAATGCATACCCTGCCATTGCTGCGAACAAAACCTGACCTATGGTCGTTATAACAGCAACAACAAGACTGTTCAAAAAATACGTACTCAATGGAATTGAAGTAAAAACATTCTTATAATTATCCAAAGTTAAATTTGTATGAAAAACTTTTCCTGCATTCAAAAAAATCTCATTATTGTTTACAAAAGATAAATTAACCATTGCAAAAAACGGATAAAGCATACTTATTGCAATCAATACCAGACAAAAATAACCTAAAAAAATTCTAAAATTTTTCATGTAATAATTATATTACAAAATACAAAAGCGCAAACATAATGCATAATGATAACGAACTTACAACAAACCAAGTGTGCATTACAGGGTGCTGATATTCCCATATTTCTTTTATTGTTGTTGCTGCGTTTTCAATTGTTTGCATTCTTCTCTCTCCAATAAATCTCTTCGATATTATAATTTTATATATTTATCATAAATTGACATCAGCTATTCGGTTGATTATTTATAATCTTTCGGGTAATATACAGTTATGCGAGATGTAGAACTGTTAATGCCTGCCGGCAATTTGGAAAAACTTGAATACGCAATTCGATACGGAGCAAACGCCGTATATTTGGGTGTTGCAGATTTTATTCTTAGAGCTATGCGAAAAGGTTCACTTATTACTATGGATAATCTCAAGCAAGCCGTTGATTTGGCTCACTCACTCGGCGCAAAAGCATATGTGACTATTAATATTTTTGCATTCAACAACGACATAAGACAACTCGAAGAATGTTTGGACAAATTTAAAGATGCAAATCCGGATGCGTTTATTGTCAGCGATTACGGTATTTTTAACATGATCAGAAAAAAAATTCCAAATATTCCAATCCACGTAAGCACACAAACAAACACGCTCAACTATGAGAGCGTAAAATTTTGGAGAGATTTGGGAGCTACACGTGTAATTTTAGCAAGAGAACTGGCTATAGAAGATATAGCCGAAATAAGACGTCAAGTCCCCGACATTGAACTTGAAAGCTTTATTCACGGTGCTCAATGCGTTTCATTTTCAGGAAGATGCCTGCTTAGTGATTATTTTTCGAAAGGAGAGCGAAAAGCTAATCACGGAAACTGTTCTCAGCCTTGCCGTTGGAGCTACAAACTTGTAGAAGAAACAAGACCCGGAGAATATCTGGAAATTAATCAAGACGGTAGAGGCTCACATATACTAAGTCCTAAAGACCTTTGCCTTGTAAAACAATTGCCACAAATGATAGATGCCGGTATAGATTCATTCAAGGTCGAAGGCAGAACAAAAAGCTTATACTACGTTTCAGCCGTTGCAAAAACGTACAGACAAGCTATTGATGAAGTATTAGAAAATCCTTATGCAGATATGGAAAAATATTTTAAAGAACTTCAAAAAGTCGGCAACAGAGGATATACAACAGGATTTGCCCTTGGAAACAACAATGGAGACAGCTATAGCTACGATATTTCAAAAGGTTTAGCAGGGGCAGATTTTTTGTGTGAATTTAAAGGTGAAAAAACCTCTGATAATTACAATTTAGTAAAAATAAAAAATAAAATGCTTCTTCACGATGAAGTTGAAATTATTACACCAACAGAACAATTTAAAACTACTGTTGAAGGCTTTAAAAATATGGATGGAGAAGAGGTTGAACTCGGAAATACTAATGATGATATTTATATAAAATTTTCAAAAATACCCGAAGATAATAAATATGCATTAGTCAGAACTGTAGGAATAAAAGAGCCGATGAATGTATAAATATCATTCTGACGCGGATAATATGGGATTCTCCGCTCAGAATGAAAGTACAAGCCGAAGAATCTCATAAAAAAAATTATGTTTATAAAACCGGATTATGATATTGAAAATATTTATGCAATAAACCTTGAAGAATTAAAAGCTTTGGGGATTAGTGCATTATTGTTTGATTTGGACAGCACATTAATGGGTTCAAAAACAGGCTATTATACCGAAAAAACTCTTGAATGGCTTAAAAATGTCAAAAAAGATTTTTTTGTCGGTGTTGTATCAAACAACTATAATCCTTCATATATGGAAAAGGTCAGAGCATGCACCGATTTTCCGATAGTTTTTGAAGCGCATAAACCAAATATTAAAGTTACAAAAACATTTATGGATGAATATGGTTTAAAACCGAGTACGACTTGCTTTGTTGGAGACAGACCGCTTACAGATATATTATGTGGGAAAAGACTGGGCTGCAAAACAATTTTAGTTGATTCAATAACTGCTGATATAGAAAAACCAATTGTTCGTTTTGCTCGAAAACTTGAAAGATTGAGCATTAGAAAATATTAATTTTTGTAAAGTTAAATTAAAAGAATATCAAAATTTTTATTTCAGAAGTATTAAAACTTTTGAAAGGTAAAATTATGACAAGAATTATAACAAACGACTACAATAAACCATATCAGCTTCCTTCTACAGCAACAACGATAGGAGCTGTAGCCGCAGGGACACTGGTCAGCACTAGCATACCAAATTTAAATATGAGATTTTTATCTCCTGCAATTATGAGAAAAGCCCAATATTATTCAAAAAACATTGATACAAAAACATTACAAGAAAATATTGAATCCGCATTCGAAAAATCAGGTCTAAAACAAAAAGGAGTAGAATTACTTAATGTAAGAGAAATTGAAAAAAGCAAAGAAATTCCTGTCGAAAACCAAAAATTAGCAGACTCAATTAATAAACAATTTGACAGATTTATACCTAAAAAATTTCGCAAAAATAGAGAAATTCAAAAGAAATTAGCACAATTTAAAAGAAATTTACAAATCACAATCGAAAAAGGTAAAAATGCTGCATATTTTGATGTAACAAATAAACTTGCCGTCAATATCGAAAAACTAGGTACGAGCACTTTCCATGAAATAGGGCACGCATTGAATGCAAATAACAGCAGATTTTGGAAAATTGTTCAAAAATCAAGACCGATAGCTCTTTTAGGTGGAGTATTCACGGCTACAGCTTTATTAAAACGTAAAAAAGTTGAAAACGAAACGCCAAAAAATAATTTTGATAAA
>CACYCU010000006.1 GCA_902772945.1 uncultured bacterium
AAGCAAGTATTTTTTTTTTTTTTTTTTATTATGAAGTATTTGTCATTCTGAGGCTTGTAATTAATTGAGATCCTTCGTTCAGGATGACATAAGCCGAAGAATCTCATAATTAAGGTATAAAATGTTAAGCGGACCGTTTTTAGATAGAAATTGGATGGGACAAAATGAAGATTATGAAACTTCTGATGTTGTAATGCTTGGATTGCCGTTTGACGGAACGGTTTCTTATCGTTCGGGTTCTCGTTTTGCTCCGGAACAAATCAGGCTCGCAAGCTGGGGATTGGAAGATTATTCTCCAAGATTTGACAAGCATTTGCAGGATGTTAATTTTCATGATGCGGGAGATTTAGAATTTCCTTTAGGTAATACATACAAATCTTTGGATTTGATTAAAAAAAATGTTGAAGATATCTATAAAGACGGCAAAAGGGTGTTTGGAATCGGCGGAGAACATCTTGTGACTTTGCCTGAAATTCAAGCAGTGTCCAAATTTTACAAAGATTTGGCAATAGTGCATTTTGATGCTCATACAGATTTGAGAGAAGAATATTTGGGCGAAGAAATGTCGCATAGTGCAGTTATTCGTCATTGTTCAAAAATTGTCGGTGCCGAAAATATAAAACAAATCGGAATAAGATCCGGCATGAAAGAAGAATGGGAATTTATGAAAGAACATCATACACTTGTTCATGAGTATAAAGAATTGGATTGTTTGAAAAATAAACCCATATTTGTGACTGTTGATTTAGATTGCTTAGATCCGTCTGTTATGCCGGGTACGGGTACACCAGAAAGCGGAGGAATGCAGTTTAACGAACTTGTTGAATGGTTTGAATATTTGAAAGATTTTAATATAGTTGGTGCTGATGTTGTTGAGCTTGCACCGGATTATGATGCTTCAGGCGTTTCAACCGCAGTAGCGACAAAGGTTATTAGAGAATTGTTAATGGTGATGTGAGGGCACGCATTCGCTTTGCTCACACAACAAACTGAAAATAAAGTTTGATAAGTAGGATAAGTACTTTAACGAAAATTATCCTTATTCATCATTTGAAAATTTTTTTTCTAAGGGGTATTATGATAAGGACTGGTGCAATTTTGAAGATAAAAATAAGGTTAATGAGTTAAATTATGAGTAATATGGGTATTTTAGAACAGATAAATTTTTTAAAAGACGAAATAAATAAAGCCAATCATCAATACTACGTTGAGGATAACCCATCAATCAGCGATTTTGAATATGACAGAATGTTTGCCGAATTAAAAGAATTGGAAGCCCAAAATCCTTTATTAATAACTTCTGACAGTCCGACACAAAGGGTGGGTTCTATTAGTGAAAAATTTTTTCCATACAAGCATAAATACAGACTTTACAGCCTTGATAATACGTACAATTACGAAGATTTAGAAGATTGGTATAACAAAATTGTCCAAGAATACGGTGCTCAAGAACTTGTATGTGAACTTAAAATAGATGGGCTTGCAATTGCTTTGACATATGAAAACGGAATTTTTGTCCGAGGTGTTACTCGCGGTGACGGAATTACCGGTGAAGATATCACGAATAATTTAAAAACAATAAAAGCTATTCCTTTAAAATTATTCAAACCTGTTAGTGTAGAAGTTAGAGGCGAAATATATATGCCAAAAACTTCATTTGAAAAATTGAATGAAGAAAATCTTCAAAACGGAGAAAAATTATTTGCAAATCCTCGTAATGCAGCAGCAGGCTCAATAAGACAGCTTGATAGTTCAATTACTGCAAAAAGAGATTTGTCAATGTTTTGTTATACTGCTATTTTTACAGGCGAAATTGAAAACCCGCCCAAAACTCATTACGAAAGCATAATGTATTTGAAAGAATTGGGATTTAAAATTAATCCGAATATAAGACTTTGTAAAAATGCTAAAGAGGCTGTAAAATATTGTCAGGAATGGGATGAAAAAAGATTTAATTTGAATTATGCAACAGACGGCGTTGTGATAAAAGTAAACAACACTGCTGTTCAGGAAGAAATGGGATTTACTTCCCGCGCTCCAAAGTGGGCTACAGCATTTAAATTTCCGCCTGAAGAATTAACTACAAAGCTGATAAAAATAGAAGAAGGTGTTGGCAAAACCGGTGCTATAACACCTGTTGCAATATTAGAGCCTGTTCAACTAGGCGGAAGTACGGTTGCACGTGCAAGTTTGCATAATTTTGATGAAATTAAGCGGCTTGATGTAAGGATAGGAGATACCGTTTATATAAAAAAAGCTGCTGAAATTATTCCTAAAGTTGTAAAAGTTATTGATGATGAGGAACATTTTTCGAGACCAAAATACAATCCGCCGCAAAAATGTCCTTCTTGTAATTCGGACTTACATTTTCATGACGAAGAAGTAAACCTCTATTGTGATAACCCGAATTGTCCGGCAAAAGTTTGTGCAAAAATTGAATATTGGGTTTCTAAAGAGGCGATGGATATTGATAATGTCGGTCCGTCTGTTATTGAACAACTCTACAATAAAGGTTTTATAAAAAATTGTGTTGATTTGTATAAACTTACGATACAGGATTTTATGCAGCTTGATTTAGTTAAAGAAAAATCTGCATTTAATATGTACAATGCTATTCAAGAAAGTAAAACACGACCTTTGTCAAGACTTTTGACAGCTTTTTCTATCAGAAATGTAGGAAAAGAAACGGCAGGTGTTTTGGCTAATGAGTTTAATACTTTAGAAAAACTAAAAAATGCATCTGTGGATGAGCTTTCTTGTGTGGATGGAATTGGCGATATTATTGCAAAAGAAATATATGATTTCTTTCATGACGAAGAAAATTTGCGCATGTTAGAAGAATTAAAATCTCTTGGTGTAGAACCTGTGAGTGTTCAGGCAAATATTACCGATGAATTTAAAGGAATGACATTCGTTTTGACCGGAACGTTACAAAATATGACAAGAGATGAAGCATCAGAAATTATAAAGCAAAAAGGCGGAAAAACCTCGTCCTCAGTGTCTAAAAACACATCTTATGTGATTGTCGGAGAAAATGCAGGATCAAAATTAGATAAAGCTCAAAAATTAGGTGTTATAATATTATCGGAAGAAGATTTTCTGAATATGATAAAGGATAAAAATTTATGAAAAGAAATGCACATATAATACAGATTTCAGGGTTTAGAGGAATATTAATGGCAATATTTGTTGTCAGCTGTTTAGCTGCAGGATTTATACTTTTTCCTGCATTTTTAGCAATGTATGCTTGGAATTTTGTTGCCGGCCATATAGCTATTCCTGCAATCGGACTTGTGCAAGGCCTTTTGTTATGGGCAATAGTTGCTATTACAGGATTTATAATTAATGACAGAAAAAAATATTTGGTGGCATTTAGCCCTAAATCTCAACTTAGCGATGATGAAGTTAAAGAAATTATGGAAAGAGTCAGACTTCAATCAAAGGCACAAATGATAAATTCTATGGTATTAAAACAGATGAAAACTATTCAAAAAGAAGAAGAAAAGAAAGAATCTGAAGACAAGGAGAATGTATGAAGAAGATTTTATTATCAGCATTGATATTAACATTGATAGCAAGTGCAACTCAAGCAAATACAGTTATAAATGACAGAGGTTTTATCTCAGTTAATACTTCAGCTAATGCGGAAATTGCACCTGATATAGCAGAAATATCTATTGCAGTCCAAACTTATGACAACAAATCAATGCAAAAAGCAACATTACAGAACAAAGAAATTTCTGACAAAGTTATTGCAGCTCTAAAATCAATGATTAATACTTCTAATGGTGATTATATAAAAACTGCTGATTTTAATGCATCTCCTATTTATAGCTACAACGGAAATAAAAAAACTCTTGATAAATATCAAGTTTCAAATTCTGTAATAGTTCATACAAAAAATATCGACAAAGTTGGTGCTATGATTGATAAATCAATAGCATTAGGTGCAACAAATATTAATAGTTTAAATTTTTCATTATCAAGTTATGAAAATCAATGTAATGATTTGATTACGCTTGCTGCAAACAGGGCAAAGGACAGAGCAAATGCTGCGGTAAAAACAATTCCTTCAACTATTACAGGGTTAAAGAATATGGATGTAAGCTGCAGTGCCAATAATTCTTACCGTCCTCAATACCGTATGCTAAAATCTAATATGATGATGGCAGATGGTGCAGTCGCAGCGGAAGCTGCACCGCAAACGACTATCGAACAAGGCGTTGTTAAAATCTATGCAAATGTAAATGCAAGTTATTATGTAAAATAATAGTCCATATACATATTTTGTCATATAATGAATTTATGAAAAATATTCTGATTATTACATCAATTATAATAACTTTTGCAATACCAAGTTTTGCTCAATATTTGCCTGCTGTTCCTCAAGCGACAATGCTTGCTGCCGAAGAAGCTCTAAAAGCTTCTAACAGGCCGTCGTCCGAAGTTGTAAGGGTTGGCATTGGTACTACAAATTTTTCTACTTATAAATATAATGATATCACTATATTCGGAACGGGCGATACCCAAATCTATGATAACAAAATGCTTATCGGGAATTATGGTGCAAACCAAAATATTAGAATAGCATTGAAAGACGGATATTTTAATATTTATACACCACAGAGCACTTTGCCTGAAAAAGTTTTAGGGCCTGTTCAGATTACGAGTAATTTTGGGCTTCTCGGAGTTTCCGGTTTGAAACGAGCAGGCAAGCAGGCATTGTATCATGGAGCATTTGAGCTTGTAAAAAATTCGGATGGAACTTTCAATTTGGTGAATATGGTTGAAGTTGAAGAATATTTGAAAGGGGTAGTCCCGAACGAAATGCCTGTTGCGTTTGGTCTGGAAGCTCTAAAGGCGCAAAGTGTTGCCGCAAGAAATTATGTACTTTCGCCAAGAACAAAATCTTCGCCCAATTATGATGTTGTTGATTCGGTTGCAAGTCAGGTTTATTTTGGTGCAAATACCGAAAAACCGTTGGCTACTCAAGCAGTTAGAGAAACCGAAGGTATAGTTGCTTTGTACGGATGGGATTTGATACTAGCCCAATATTCGTCAACCGCTGGAGGATACACGGAAAGTTATTCAAATGCTTTCTCTGATCCTTATACAAAAGAGTTTCCTTCAAAAGAAAAACCGTATTTGAAAGCTCAACCAGATATTATCGGTCAAGAACCTTTGGATGATGAATATGCTGCTTCGGTTTATTATAAATCAAAACCTGATTCTTATGATGTGCGTTCACCATATTTTAGATGGGAGCGTGAATGGAGTAAAGATGAATTAAGACAAGTTTTGCAAAATAATCTTCCTGCACAATCTGCGACAGGATTTGTCAGACCTGCTTTTACAAAAGGTGACGTGTTGGATGATATTGTTGAGATAAAAGTGAACAGACGCGGAGAATCCGGTAAAATTATTGAATTGGAAGTCTTTACAACGGGAAAAAATTACAAAATTCAGAAAGAATTGGTTATAAGGCGTTTATTAACAAAAGACGGAAAAGCATTGCCCAGTGCAAATGTCGTTTTTGACAATATAAAAGATGAAAATGATAATTTGCAATCTATACATGCATATGGCGGCGGGTTTGGTCATGGTGTAGGTATGAGCCAATTTGGTGCGGGATTTATGGGAAATGAACTTCATAAATCGTTTGATAATATTCTGCAGCATTATTATACAGGTATAACTTTGGCCACAAAGCCTATTATAATTTCATCCGATTTGTCTCAGCTTTCGGTTGAGCAGAGTTTTTTTGCACCCAAAAAGTATGCAAAAATAATTATTGATAATAAATTTGGTATTGGGCAGTTAAAAGTTGATATTAACGGTCGTGAAAAGATTTTTGATTTGCCGAAGGAAATTTTTGGTTATAAACGTTATTTTGAAATTGATATTTCAAAATATGTTCAACAGGGTAGAAATACGTTAGTATTTTCTTCGCCGGAATTTCTTCAAAGTTCAATAAATAAAGGTTTAAGGTTATATATAGAGTTGGTGGAAAAGGATGAAAGCGGACTTATCTGGTAATACATCTGTTTTAAGGGCTGCGTGGTTGATTGCTGCGGTTACTATTGTGAGCAAACTGATAGGTTTTGTCAGGGATATAATTATCGCAAATTATTATGGAGCTTCATTAGTATCTGATGCATACTATTATGCATATCAGATACCCTCTTTATCTTTGATACTTTTGGGCGGTGTTGGCGGTCCGTTTCATAGTGCAACGGTTGCTGTTTTTTCAAAGCTTATACCAAATTTGAAAGAGAAGCCTGCGTGTGAAGTTAATGAGCTTTATTCAAAGTTTATGACTGCAACAACAGCATTTTTTCTGGTTTTGTCGACATTAATTTTTGTATATGCAAAACCTATTATGAATATTATTATTTCCGGCGGTTCGCAGGAGTTGGTAAATTTATCAGCTGAGCATTTGCAGATTATGACTCCGCTTTTGGTTATTGGAGGAATTGTTGGAATTTATTACGGAATATTGATTATATATAAGCAATTTATGCTTCCGAATTTGTCGCCGATAATTATGAGTGCAGCGATAATTGCAGGGATTGTGATAGCTGCGCCTAATGATCAAAAAGGTTATGCACTTGCATGTGCTACTACAATCGGTGCAATTTTGCAATTTGTAATACAGTATCCGAATGTTAGAAAAATAGGATTTTTATTTAAACCGGATTTTAATTTTGTAAACAATCCTAATTTTAAGTCAATTATGGAGCTTTTGTTTCCTGCGATTTTAAGTTCAACTGTCGGGCAAATTCATATTTATGTTGATATGTTTTTTACATCTTACATATCTGATGGCGCTTGGACCGCAATAGGGTATGCCAACAGGGTTTTTCAGTTTCCTGTAGGGATATTGGTTACGGCTTTTTTGGTTCCGTTGTTTCCTATTTTTTCAAGACTAGTGGCTGATAATGATTTAGACGGAATAAAGACTTATTTTAATAAGGGAGTCGGAGTTTTATTTTTTGCTTCAATTCCGATTATAATAGGTATTTTGGCGGTTGGAATGCCTGCTGTTAGGTTAATCTTTGAACGCGGAGAATTTGATGCTTCTGCTACATTTATGGTAACTGAGGCTTTATGGTTTTTGTCTGTTTCAATAATTCCTTATGTTTTCAGGGATTCAATAACGAGAGTATATTATGCGTTTAATGATTCAAAAACTCCTTTTATAATTGCATTTTCGTCTATTCTTTTAAAATACATTTTGAATGTAATATTTATAAAACAATTACATTTAGGAATTGGCGGGATTACGCTTTCAACATCATTGGTTACTTTATTTAATGCTTGCGTTTTGGGGTATTTTATAACGAAAAAAATGAGAATGGATTATAGAGGACTTTTTAAAAATCTGTTAAAAATGTGTACGGCAGGTGTAATTACTTTTGTCATTGCTGAATTTTCACTTGTTATGATGGATAAATATTTTATGTTTAGCCAGAGAATCAGTGATTTGATATCCATTATAGTTGTTTGTTTTGTTTGTGTAGTTGTTTATACAGGACTAAACATTTTATTTAAAATGGAATATGCAGAAGAATTAATAAATAGAATAAAGGATAAGTTATGATAATAGAGAATCCTGAAAAAATTGTTGAAATTTTAAAAAATGACGGGGTTATAGCATATGTTACCGATACTGTTTGGGGTTTGGGATGTCTGCCGAGTTCTGAAAAAGCAGTAAAAAAAATTTATGAAATAAAAAAACGTGAAGCACAAAAACCGCTTATATTGATGTCAAGTGAGATATATCATTTGCTTGAATATGTAAAACCTATACCTGAAATTGGGTGTCGTCTGATTAAAAAATATTTTCCGGGAGCGTTGACGGTTGTGACTGAAAAATCCGATAAAACTCCTGATTACATTACATCAAACATGAATACAGTCGGCATAAGAGTTCCGAATAACGAGGTTTTTAAAGAAATTTGCGAAATTATCCCAGAGCATGTCCTTGCAACGACAAGCGCAAATCTTTCTCATCAACCTTCTGCAAAAAATTATGAACAGGCTTATGAAAATATGAAAGATTTGGCTGATTTGGTTATACCCGATTACGGATATGTGTGTGAAGGGTTGGAGTCAACAGTTATAGGTGTTATGGATAATGAATTAAAAATATTCAGGCAAGGTGCTATAAAAATTTGACATAAAAGATTAAAAAATTTATACTTAAAAAAAGAGAGGAATAATATATGAAAAAGATATTAGCATTCACATTGGCAGAAGTTTTGGTTACTTTGGGTATTATAGGTGTTGTATCGGCTTTAACAGTGCCTACTTTGATGAGAAATCACCAAAAGAGAGTTTTGACAACTCAATTACACAAAGTTTATAACGAGTTTTCTCAAGCGTTTACAAGCGAGATAGCAGCTCGTCATGCAGTTGACCTTGTTGAGGCAAGAGTTGGATCAAGAGGTGCTGA
>CACYCU010000007.1 GCA_902772945.1 uncultured bacterium
GCTTGATCGAGCGGACGCCCTTCAAAATTTTTAATAACAGGCTCAGGTTCGAGTACTACCTCAATAGGTCTGTTTGCAGGTGCGGGTTCAAGTTCTACATCCATAGGTTTGCCTGCAGGTGTTGGTTCGAGTATTGCATCCATCGGTTTATTTGGTAATATTTCATTAAAGTATCTTGCTGTTTCTTGTTGTACACGTCGAGCCTCAGATTCTGTATATTGTTTTCGATTACTCATATTTTCTGGAATAAGTTTTTTATTTTTTAAATGACTAATCAATCCCGCTGCATCCGATTCTGATACTTGACCTTTTAATTGAATATTAAATGTGCCGGCACGTCCTTGGGCATCTTTCATGTTTGTTACTATTACTGTTATGTCTCTTTTGGCATCATATACAACTGCAGTATCAGAATTTTTTAATGGCCCATATATTAAAGATGAGCGCAGATCATCTTCAGCTCCATTTGGAATTTTTGTTTCTCCTGCAATTTTACGATAACCACCATGAATAGTTCCTGTAATAGTGACATCAGAAGCATTAAGATTTTGTACGTTTGTTGTAGCATTTTTATTTCTATCTAAACCTGATCGTTTCACCAAAACAGGATTTAACTGCCATTCAGAAGTACTACCTTCAGGTTTGCCTGCAGGTGCGGGTTCAAGTTCTACTTCAACAGCTCTACCTTCAGATACCGGTTTGGGTACTGCATCAACAGGTTTGTTATATAATTTTTCATTAAAGTATCTTGCTGTTTCTCTCTGTACAGCGCTAAAATTTAATTTATTATCAGGTGTTTTGGCAACATTATAACCAGTTATATCTCTTAAAAGAGCTCCTTGTTCATGTAGATGTTTTATAAGTCCTGCTGCAGCATCCTCAGAAACCCTACCTTTTACATATATGTTATTTGCACCTGTTTGAGTTGGGTCAGCTGATTTAAAACTTATGCATGTAACATTAGCATCTGAATCATAGTGAACAAATACTTTATCAGAATTTAGTTGACCCGCTATATATCTGTTGTCCGGTATACTGTGGTGCGATGTCTCATATCCTCCATTCGCCGCATTTATACCTACGTCTGATTCTGAAAGTGTTGGAACATCTGTTTCTTTTGCTGTATATGGTTTGGGATTTTCCCATTTACCAAATATATGGCTTCCGCCACCGATAATAATTATTCCTTCGGATATCTGGTTATTACTTTCTCTAAGGGAAAGGGCTTCGGATTCCATTCTTTCATATACATCTTTTGAAATTTTTGTTCTTCTATTGCCTTCGCAAGTATAATATTCAGTGCCTTTTTTACCTTCAACTTTTGCTCCGACAAGTTTACCTTCTTTGTAGACCAAATATGTTGTATTTTTTTTGCCTGAGGCTTTATATATACCGTTGCCTGCTTCGGAAACAGTACTATTATGCCCAAAAGGAACTTCTTTTTCATTTAACATATATTCATCAAGAGTATCTGTACTTTTTGTTCTGCCTATGCTTCGTTTCCATTTGCTTCTTGGTTCTTCATATACAGGAGCTTCATTATCCATGCGGATTTCTCTGGATTTATCAGAAGATTGTGATTGTTGTACGCTTTTAAATCCGTTCTCTCTTTCTGTACCTTTATTTAATTCTATATATTCTTTAGAGTCTATTTTAGTTGTTTTGCCATTTGCTTCTACCTTATAAAGTAATCTGGAATCTCCACTTATTTTGACTCTAATTGTAACCATTTTGCCGTCTTTATATTTTAGAGTATAGATTTCACCAAATTTGCCTGTAATGTTCATTTCGCCATATCCATAAAAAACATTATTTGAAAATTGTGGCATTAGGCCTTCGTTTGAGCCTGCGATAGTATCTAATACTTTTTCCGGTTTTAACCCTGCAATTTTTGAAAGATTTGTTCTGGCTTCTTTTACTTTGGTATATATATTTCGAACTAATGAGTCTTTGTGACTACCCATAGAACTATCGACTTCAGCAAGTCTTACAAGTTCATCTATCATGTTTCTATTAGCAAGCTCTTTTTCCAAAGCGCTAAAGTCAGCAGGAATTGTATCTGTTTGTTTAGCTTCGTCTAATCTTTTTTGGATTGCAGCATCAACTTCTTTTTCTAATGCTTTATTTGTCTTACCTTTATATTCTTCTGCAATTCGTTTTTCAGCCTCAGCTTTTGCTTCAGCTTTTTGTTGTTCTTGAATTTTTTGAGCTTCTTGTTCTTGACGAAGTCTTTCTGCTTCTGCAGCTTTCGCCTCAGCCTCAGCTTTTTGTTGTTCTTGAATTTTTTGAGCTTCTTGTTCTTGACGAAGTCTTTCAGCTTCTTCAGCTTTTATCTCTGGTTCATCTTTTAGTGTTCTGTTACCAAATTTATCTACATTGTATTCTTCAACTTTAGTAACATTTCCATTTTTGTCTTTATAAACAATTTTAGTTTCAACACCATTGGCATTTCTTGTATGTTCGGTGTATGAACCGTCTTTGTTATAATAAACATCTATAGTATTAGATTTTGATCTGTTACCTCTTGCATCATATGTAAATTCTTCAACTTGAGTAGTTCTTCCTTGCGGATCTTTATGAGTAATTTTGACTTCTACTCCGTTTTTGTCAATAGTGTGTTCGGTAGTATAACCACCATTATGTTCATAGATATCTACTCTTGAACGATCAATTTTTTCTTGACGAAGTCTTTCCGCTTCTGCAGCTTTCGCCTCAGCCTTAGCTTTTATTTCAGCTTTACGTTTTGTGAAAGCTTCGTTAATAGATTTTTTATCAGTAGTTGTCATTTTTCTGCCGTTAACTTTATTTTGTAATGCTGCCAATTCCGCTTCAGTTTCAACCATAGGCAGATATTCTTTAACCATTTTTACTTCGTCAGAGTTTAAGCCCTTGTTTTCAGCCTGCTTTTTATTAAGCATATTGTTGACATCTTGTTCATATTTTGTTTTTGATTGTTGGCGTTCAAGAACTTCTATTCTCTTGTCAAATGCAGCAATTACTTTTTCGTTACCTGATCTGTATATGTTAGGATCTATAGTTCCGTGTTCGCTCTCAAATTTTGGATATTGTGCATCAATTGCAGCATGTTGATTTTGAATAGCAGTCCTTTGTTCTTTTAGAATGTTTACATCATCAATTCCATTCAGTAATTTTTGCATTCTTTGATCGATTGCTTTTTGCAATCTGTTAAAATGTTGAGTTTCACCGCCTTTGTTGTACTGCATATTAGTCAGTCGTTGTTGTAATTCGTTAAGGCCAGATACATTATTAGTTTGTGCAATATGTTCTTCGATTACAGGTAAATCTTTTTCTTGAAGTCCATTACCCCTGTTGAGAATATGGTTAACATCATTTTTGTTATATTCTGCTCGAGCTTGTTCATATGCAGTTCTTTCTTCCGGAGAAAGATTTGCTTTGGCATCGTCAATTGTTCTTTGATTTGTTCTTCTGAGTTCTCTGTCACCGAGTGCTTGTACTCTGCGTTCCATTTCTGCCAATTCTCGGCCTGTAGCTGTTGGAGCGTTTTCGTTTACGTGTGTGGTTATATTTTGAGCTTTTTCGGTTCCGACTTTAACTGTTCCCGGTTGAGCGGGTTCTATAGGAGCACCTGCTTCAGGTTGGTGATTTGTTGCAATAGTTAATTTGTCATTATTTATCGATCCGTTTGGTTCATTATCAACCCTCGGTTCAGGTCTTTTTCCGCCACGTCCGGCTCTTGCTCTGCCGACTAGTCCAGGAATTCCGTTGAATGCCAATGACATTATTGTATATTGAGCAACTCCGCCTGCTGTTATTTCACCTGTTTGTGCGTATTCCATTCCTGCACCCAAGCCTGTATCAAAAGCCAATGCAGAAGCAATTTGTTTTGGTGTGAATGTTTTTACACTGTGTTCAAGGGCTTGAAGCATACCATCTTCTGCACCAAGATAACCGGAACCTGCAATTAATTTAATGTCAGACATATTTGGTGATTTTGCAAGATTTCCTATTGCATTTTTAACATTCCAAGCTTGATCTAATGCAGCTTGTGCTTCTGCGCTTAAACCTGTTTTGCCTGCATATTGTGCAATAGTTTTTTCTGCATTTTCAAGTACAGTTTTACTAGCAGTAGAACCAAGGAATCTTGTCGCAACCCCTTTTGTCAAAGCTCTTTCTATAACCTGATAACCTGTACCAGCAACCATTGCAAGACCTGATTCTAATGCAGCTTCTGAAATAATATGGTTAAGATCCTTATTCCAATCGAATTTTTTACCTGATGTAGAATGATGTACTACATTTGTTGCTACGGAAGCGGTTCCTGTACCAATAGCCATACCTGCAATAGCTCCGCCCGGACCTGCAACAGCAGCTCCAAGCATACCTCCGGCTATTTTAAACGGCATGCTGGCCCATGATGCACCGGTATATTGTGAATCAACGTAATCTGAAGCTATATCCATACCACTTAATGCATCACCAAAAACTTGTTGTTTTGTTTTTTCATCAAGATGTTCATACAAATATGCTACATTTTCTTTATTAAATTTTTTTCCTGTTAAAGTTTCAAAAAGTATTTTGTTTGCTTCAAAATTCTTTTTATCAGTATCTTTAATCGTTTCTAATTGTTCAATTTTACCTTTAATTTTTTCCAAGTTATTTAATACGTCTTGCATATTATTTTCGCTAAATATTTTGCCCCAGCTTTCAGCAATTCTGTGCCATACAGATTGGCCGTCACCTTTGGCGTAATCTAAAAGATATTGATAAGTTCCTTGCAGGTCATCTTTCAATAAATCAGCATGTTCACCTGCAACCTTTAATGCAGCTACATCATCCGATGCAATTGTTTCAGATATATTATATCTGCCTAATACTTGGTTTCCTATAGTTCTGTTTGAATCATAAGAAAAGTCTCCTGAATCTATTTGAACAGCTATAGTGTTTGTATCACCTTCTATATTGTGATAATTTTTTATTTTTTGATAATCTTCGCTATTAATTCCATATCTGTGTTGTGCAACTGTTCTGTTAGAATTCATAATTGCATAGATATTGCCGTAATCATCCATCATAATACGGTTTCCGTCTTTTGTTGTAGCGGGTTTTCCGTTTTGTATGTATGGTTTTAGAGCAACTTTTTCATCTCCTATTTTAATGCTTAAAACATTGTTAACAGTATTGTCATAATTTCGGGAGATACTGCCGGGCAGCATTGCATCAAAATTTTCATCATTAAAACCTAAACGCTTTGCTTCACCGGTATTGACTTTGCCTCTAACAGTTTTAACGGGTTGAACGTGTTTTGTTTCTTTATCTACATAGAACAATCCATCTTTTGTTTCTACAAGCCAAGAATTATTGTGTTTTACATCACCAACAATTGTACCGTTCAAGTTATAATCTTTATAAAAATGTTTAACTTCAACTGCACCACTTGATGAACCTGCAATTACAGTTCTACAGTTAGCATAATCCATTACAAAACCATCAACTTGTCTAAATTTTCCTGTTTTAGGATCTTTATAGTAATGATATGGTTTATTGTTTCTGACTACACAATAATGTTCTGTTGGCTCTAAATATTGTATCTTATTATCTTTTACAGCCACCCATTTGCCGTTTGATGATACATATTCTTTTTCGGCACCTCTGTTTGGATAATGTCTTTTAACAGTTATTTTGTTATTTTTGCTGTTATATTTTGAAACGGATGCCGGATCGAGGCCATAGTTTTCATATGCTGCGATTTTATTTTCTCTTACTATTTTTGCTTGAGTTTCTGCACCGGGGACAAATCTTGATGATAATTTCTTTTTACCTGTTGCATCATAAGTGATTTCTTGATAATCATTAGCAGCATTCCTTTGTTTAATTATAATGTTTTTATCGGTAAAAATCTGTTGAGTTAAATTACCTTTTTTATCTTTTTCTTGATGTAGTGTTACACCATTACTGTTAAAGTTTTCAAGAACTTCAGTACCGTCATCTCTTACAGTAACAGTTTGGCCTGTTCCATCTGCATTTGTTTTTTTGGTAAATTTTCCTTGTTCATTTTTAACTTCATGGTATGTGCTTCCATCAAAATCAATTACTTCTCTTTCATAATTTTCACCGTTACGTCTGATGGTATCTACGCTAGCTTCACCATTTTCATTAATTTTAATTTCTCTATAGCCATCATTAAAAGTCTCCATTCTGCCGGAAGCTTTTAATATTGCTTCGCCTTTATCATTTTTTTCATCAGAAATTTCATAATACTGTGAAACACTTCCTGTTGAGGTTTTTGTTTTTGCTATCAAATTTGTACCTGCAATTTCGTATTCTGTAACAATTTCGTTTTCAGTACCGGCATTAACTACTGAACGAGATGGAAGTAAAGCATCATTCATTTCATCATACCTATATTCTGTATTGGCAGGAATGTATGATACAACTCCTTCAGAATCTTCTATTGCAACATTTTCAGTTACGTTTTTTGCGATTACGTTACCATTTTCATCATATTCAAAGTCGGTTATTTTTTCTTTAGCATCAAGCCCTTTGTTTTCAATATGTCTTTTTATTTGTTGTGTTTCTTGACCGTCTTCTGTTGTAATAACGTCAAAAACTTCTTCTGTTGTTCCTTGATTTACGGTTCTTCTCTTTGTTCCTTCATCTGTATATTCGGTTGTGACGGTTCTTTCGTTGTCTGTAATTACATCTTTTTTTAGTTTGCCGTCAGTTGTATAGTATTTTGTTGTTGTTGAATCGTCTGTGTTAGATGCAATGTTATAACTGCCGTCAGAGTTTCTTGTTTCTAAATTGCCATTTTTATTTTTGGTTATTACAACTCTGTTTCCGTTTTCATCTTCTTGAACTTCGGATTCTTCAACCAATTCGCTTGAGGTCAATACTGTTCCGAAAAATTCAGCCAAATCTTCAACAGTTATACCTTTATCAGCAAGCCCGTAGTCATCAATAAGTTTTTTAAATTCTCTTTTGCCTAATTTTTGGTTTTTACCGGCTTCTTTTGAAAGAAATGCTAAGATATGGCTAAGTTCTTCTTTGTCCAAAACATTATCTTTAGCGCCAACAGGTTTATCGCCTGAAAACGGTATAAGATTGCCATCCAATGCTTCAAAAATAATTTTGGATTTTTCTGACATGTTATCAGATTTTATGCCACCTCTCATTTTTGAGACATCATAACGTTGTTTTCCTATTTTATAGATATTTGCCTTATCACCATCTACATTCGCCATAACTTTTTCCTTATTTAGATACTACACATTTGTATACGACATTTTTCGATAAATCTTTAAAAAAAAAATTAGATTGTAAATATTTATTAATGAAAATTTTTGTATTAAATTAAAATAAGAAGGTGGATTATGAAAGAAATTAAAATTACAAAAATGCAAGGATGCGGGAATGATTTTGTAATAATGGATTATTCCGAATATGAAAAAACAAATCTTCCAATGGAGGAGCTTGCAGTAAAATTGTGCGATAGAAATTTTGGAATAGGGGCGGACGGTATGATTATTCCAAAAACAATAAATTATAGCAAAAATGACGGAACTATCCTTTCTGCTAAGAATGAGAATAAAAATGATGATGCTGATATCAGCTGGTATTTTTATAATTCAGACGGTTCCACTGCCCAAATGTGCGGAAACGGTATGAGGTGTTTTGCAAAATATGTTTATGACAAAAAAATATTGGATAAAAAATCTTTTTCCGTATTGACAGAAGCAGGTATTATAAAACCTGAAATTCTTGAAAACGGTAATGTGAAAGTAAATATGGGAACACCTATTTTGGAAGATGAAAAAATTCCTTTTAAAGGTGAAAGAAAAATAACGGTTCTTGATAGAGAATTTGATATTACACCTGTATCAATGGGAAATCCGCATTGTGTCATATTTACTGAAGAAGATCCTCGCATGATGGCTGAAAAATATGGACCTTATATAGAAAAACACGTATATTTCCCTGAAAAAACTAACACTGAATTTGTTAGAATAAAATCAAAAAAAGAAGTTGATTTATGTGTTTTTGAACGAGGCTGCGGAATTACTCTTGCTTGCGGAACAGGTGCTTGTGCAACTGTTACGGCGTGTGTTTTAAATAACTTAACAGAACAATGTGTAAAAGTAAATCTTCCGGGAGGGGCCGTATTCATTGAATGGCAAGGAAATAGAGAAAATCCGGAGAAAAATATTTTTATGACAGGACCTGCAAGTTACAGTTTTGTTGCTTGCTACATGTTGTAAAAATTTTTATTTCCATGATATTATTTGAATATAGAATAGGAGAATTATAAAATGAGAAAATACGAATTATTAACTGTGTTTAAACCTAATTTAGATGCAGAAGAAGTTGATAAAGCAATTGAAGCTTTAGGAAAAACAGCATCTGACCTAAAAGGTAAAATTGAATCAACAGACAAAACAGGCAGAAAAAAATTAGCTTATGAAATTCAAAATTTCAGAGATGGCTTTTTTGCAACTTCAATTGTAAGCTTGCCTGAAGAAAATGTTGCAGAATTCAGACGTCAATTGAGATTGAATGATAATATTTTAAGAACAATGTTTTTGGAAGAATCAAAAGCATCAGTGTGAGGTAAAAATGTCTATAGCAAAATCAGTAGTAACAGGAACAGTTTATAGAGCACCGGAAAAACGATTTACTCAAAACAATATTGCGGTGTCTGATTTTGTTCTTGATATAGGCGACAAAGAACAAATGTTCATAAGAGTTGTGTCAAGAAGAACTGCTCTTGACGACATTGTATCTTCACTAAACAAAGGTGACAGAATTCTCGTTGAAGGAAGACTTCAAACTAATTCAGCAAAGATGGATGACGGTTCTGAAAAAAGAATATATGAAATAGATGCAGCAACTATAGAAAAAATGGGTGAAAATGCATCTGTAAGTTCTGATTACGGAACAGAAGAAATTGTAAAATTTGAATCAGATGATGTTTCAAATGAATTGATTAATGAAGATGAAATTCCGTTTTAATTGGTTTAAGTATCTTGTTAAAAGCGGAAAATAAATAGTTGTAGTAGTATAAAAGGCTAGAAAGGCAAAAATAAAAAATGGCAAGACAAAACTTGGACGACAAAAAGAAACGTAAAAATTGCAGTCTTTGTGCTGATAAAGTAGAATCAATTGATTACAAAGACGCTGCAAAATTGAAAAGATACTTGACAGAAGCAGGAAAAATTATTCCTCGCAGAATTACAGGTAATTGTGCAAAGCACCAAAGAATGATTGCAACAGCAATTAAACGTGCAAGAGAAGCGGCAATTATAGATTACGTTTTTGATTAATCAAAAAGCTCCGGGAAACCGGAGTTTTTTATAGCAAAAAATTTTTTTAGATGTTTTATATCTGATATGAAAATTAATATGTCAAAACAAACATTTACCGGATATTCTAATATTTTAGCAAATGAATATGGATATGGGTATGATAAAACATCTATGATAAATCTCCGATTAGATAACATTGGAACAAACGATTTAGACCAGTTTATATCATTAAAAAAAATGGCTGTATCAGAAAGCAAAAGCCCCCAATCTGATATTTTGACAATTTTTGAGCAGGGTAGTAAAAATAGAGATTATATTTTTTTAGACAGACAGGTGCTTTTCTCAGGAGAAGAATTGGAACTTTTATCAGCAGAGGCATCTGTATTACCGGAAAAACTTCAAGATTATACTTTAAAAGAAAAATTTTATATAAAAGCATATACCTTTTTGGCGAGTTTGACTAAGAGAATGATGAATGACAATACCGGAACAAAAAGAGATATGGAGTTTTATAGAGTACTTCATCATTCACAAAACAATCTTACGTATATTTTAGATGATAAGAGTACTGCTAATATGCTGTTAAGGGATGCTTTAATTGATGAAACGGTTCCGTTTCAATCTGTTGCTAAGAATATAAACGATAGTATAGTAAAAACAATGAGATATTTTTTTAGATAGTTTCTCTTATTCTACAATTGTAAAGCGCAAAGTTCCTTTTTCATCGACAACTTCATTCCACATTTTATATGGTCTCACCCAATTGTCACCGGTTTTTAGCGGAGTATATATAATCATATCTTCCAAAGTTTCCGAATGTTTTGCAAAACCTATTATTTTGTATAAATTACCTTTAAAATGTCTATATGTTTTTCCTATTTCAATTTTTTGCATTATTGTGCCTTATAATACTTGTAATCTTCCATAATTCTTGAAACAAAACCTCTTGCATGAGGCGGAATTTTGTTCTTATGACGTTTGACAGCTTCCGGTCCTGTGTTGTATGCAGCAACGGCAAGCTCCATCGAACCAAAAGTATTATACATTGATTTGTAATACATAATACCGCCTTTAATATTGTCTTCCAAATTATATGGATTAAGTCCCATTCTTTTAGCCGTAGATGGCATTAATTGGAATACTCCGACAGGTCCTCCTGCACCTCTTGTGTTCTGGTTAAAACCTGATTCGGTTTTAGCAATGCTCAGCATTATAGCAGGATCAACTCCCATTGCAATTGATTGCTTGATAATTGCTTGTTTAACGGAATTTGTATCAACTGCAAATGAAGCATTAATTGTAAAAGCGAACACGAACATGAGCGTAAATATTTTTATTAGAAAATTTCTTTCTGTAAATCCTAAATTTCTCACATATACCCCTTTTGTTCAATTATACTATAAACATGATTATAAAAACAATTATCATTTATAAGTAGTATTTACACAATTGTACAATAATGCTAAATTTAGAAAAAAGAGGGTAGTATGATTTTAACAAATATTGAAGCTGTTCCAGGGAAAAGAATAGTAGCTCACTACGGAATGGTATCGGGAAGTACGGTTAGAGCAAAGCACGCAGGAAAAGATATTCTAGCCGGATTTAAAAATTTTTTTGGCGGCGAAATTAAAGGTTATACAGAGCTTATGGATGAATCACGAAAAGAGGCAACTCAAAGGATGATTCAACAAGCATATAAAATGGGTGCAAATGCTATTGTAAATATCAGATATGCAACTTCTGCAATTACTGTTGGGGCTGCCGAAGTCTATGCATACGGAACTGCAATAAAAGTAGAAGATATACAACCAAAGGCATAATATGGATTTATTAATTGTTATTGTCAGTCTTATACTATGTTATATTACAGGTAATATTATAGAAAAAAATCATTACAAAAAAATTAAAGCACGGGAATTAAAGCTCTATAAATCGCCTTGTTTGACATATGGAAAATCGTTTTCAAGAAGTTCCAAGATAAAAAATGCATATCTTGTATCATCTTCAGTTGTGATCGGATGTGATTATTTTAAATCTTTTTTGGCATCTTTGAGAAATTTATTTGGCGGAAATGTTTCGGCATATGAATCTGTTCTTGACAGAGGCAGAAGGGAAGCGCTTTTACGAATTAGAGAAGAAGCATATAAAAAACGTGCAAATGCTATTGTAAATACAAAAATAGATACAATTATGCTTGATCCTTTGGGGACAAAACAAAATCCAAAGGTCTGCGTAACTGCATATGGAACTGCTATAGAATATGACAAATGATTTTGATGCGGAAGCCGCAAAACGAGTGATATATGATGATAATATAAATATTACTGAAGCTAATCCGTTAAAAGATTTTTTTCAAACGGTTTTGAGTTTAGTTTTGATTTTGGCGTGTATTTATGTTTCGGTTTTTTGTATATCAGGAATTATTATAAAAAGTTTGTCCGTAAAAAAACAAGTTGCTTTGGAAAATTTTATTTCTCCTGTTGTTGATGCAAGAGTTGCAGAAATATCATCTGAAGAGCAAAACAGGCTTTATAAAATAAAAAATAACATTTTGAGTTTAGATAAAAAATTTCCCAAAACATCAAATTTGGATATAAAAGTTATTAAAAATTCACAACTAAATGCAATGTGTTATCCAAACGGAAATATTTATATAACATCAGGACTGTACAACAAATTGGAAACTGATGAAGAATTTACTTTTGTAATTGCACATGAAATGGCACATTACAAACATAAAGATCATTTACTTGCATTAAGACAAAATATTTCAAACATTGTCGTTATAATGACTTTAGTAATAGCAAATCCGTCAGGAAAAGAAATAGAAACTTTAGCTGAGGGCGGATTAAATCTAACCGATTTAAAATTTTCACGAACTGCTGAAGAAAATGCAGATAAATACGCAATAAAAATGTTGAACAAGTTATACGGTAATGCAAAGGCAGGAGTAAAAGTAATGTCAATTTTAAAAAATGATGAAATATTTAATATAGAATTTTTGTCTACTCATCCGAATATTGACAATCGTATAAAGTATATTAAAAAATTTTCAAATAAATAATCTAAACCCAAATATTTGAATTTTTAGCCGGTTTTGCAACAAATATTTCTTTATATTGTCCGCCTTTTGTACCGTTTTTTGCCATATTTATAATTTGATTTAATGCAAATTTTAATGGGTTTTCGTCAGCTTTTTTAGCGATGAAATCTGTTTGTTTTCTAACGACAAATTCATCCGCATACATTCCTGAACGAGCTTGATTAGGAACCATATGCGTGAAAATTACTGTCGGCTTTTTGTTGGTATAACAGATATCAACAATTACACGAGTTCTGGGATCTGCTGTTTCCAGAACTTTTCTTGCAGCATTAAGTTCGCTAAATTTACCATGTTTAATTGCATAATCAACTATTTGGTATAGAGATTCACTCTGCAAAAATTTTGCTTGAAAATTTATTTGTGGGGAAGAATTTTGTATGTTCATATTTATATAAAATCGGTGAAAATTTTTTTTGCTATTAGTTTAATATATACATTTAATAATATTATGTAAAAATAGCATTGAAAAATGTTATTAAATAGGTTATAATGATATATTATATAATCGAGGAGTTGGGAATGAATGAGATTATCGTTGTAAAAAAGCGCCTGCGTTCCAAAATAATCAGACGTGATGCGTTTACATTAGCTGAAGTTTTAATTACGCTTGGCGTAATAGGTGTTGTTGCAGCAATAACAATACCAAATTTTGTTAGTGGATATAGAGAGCGTGTAAATTCTGAAAGAGAGGCTAATGTAGCTATAAAAATTACAAACGCAATGGATTTGATGCGTGCGCACGGGTTGTTGGAAAATCGCTATGCTAATACAGATGAATTTGTAAATGAGCTACAAAAATATTTAAAAATTTCATTAAGATGTGATGCATCTAATTTAACAAAATGCTGGCCTGTTAATGTTGTAACAAATGCTGACGGTAAAGAGTATAATGTTGCCAATGCAAAAACGGGTAAGCATTTAGGATTGTCAAACAATGGAACTAATAATGTAGGACTTGTTTTGGCAGATGGTACGCCAATTATTCTTACATATAATGAAAATTCCGATGCAATTGGCGAAACTGACAGAATAGAGGGAGTGACAAAGAAATTACCTATTGGGTTTGGTAAAGAAAAAGACTTTGTCTATACAAGTTCCGTAACTGCACCTATAGCTTTTGTAATGGATGTTAACGGTAAGGCAAATCCTAATATGGAAAAGCAAGGAGATGCAAATTTTAAATATGATATTAGAAGTTTTCGCGGAGCATCTTTTGCAAAGGAGAATTTGTGCGGTGATAATTTTAAAAAAGTAAGTGTTAGTTATGGTTATGGCTATGGAATGATATTGGACGGTGATGAAGGCGGCACAAGTATGTGTTTATCCGGAACTTCAACAGACCAAAGACGTGCTGCTTGCCGTTCTAATTATGGTAATTATTATGCCGGTGATTTATCTATGAAAACAGCTCCCAAAAATGCTTCATTTGAATATTATATATATTGTGGGTATAGTGGCGGCGGTGGCTGTTTAGCTAAAGGAACAATGATTACTTTAGCGGACGGTTCGGAAAAACCTATTGAAGATATTACATATGATGATGAACTTTTAGTTTGGGATTTTGATGAAGGAAAATTTGCGTCATCAAAGCCTGTATGGTTGATGCAGCCCAGAATTGTTGATAAGCATATATTATTATCATATTCTAACGGTTCACAATTAAAGTGTTTGCACAGAGTGTTTAATATTGAAGCTGGAAAGTTTGCAATACCGCTTAGTGAAGATTCTTTATTGGGCTCATCTACGATATTGGCAGATGGTAATAAGGCACAGCTTGTTTCTCAAGAAGAAATTTCGGAAGAAACAGTTTATTATAATATAATTACAGAAAAACATTTGAATTGTTTTGCAAATGGTATATGTACATCTAATAAATTTAGTAATATGTACAAGATAAAAGATTTGAAATATGTAAAAACAGACAGAGAAATTGTTCCATATTCAGAATATGAAGAATATGTTTCTTATGATATGTACAAAAAAATGCGATTGGGCGAAATACCAAAAGAATTAATTTCAAAACAATATCTTTATAGTCTTGTAGCAACACAATTGCCATATACAAAGATAAAAGAACTTGTATAAGGGTATGCTTTTGCCCATCTTACTTGTCAATTTCTGTATATAAATAATTACTATTTATGATACAATTTTTTTATGAATAAATTAGCACCAAGAGAAATTGAATATGATATTTTAAGAATAATAGCTATTCTTGGTGTCATTATGATTCATGTGTCTGGTATATATGTTATAAATTATCAACCTAATGCAATACAATTTACTATAGGTAATATATTAGATTCAATATCTCGATTTGGTGTACCATTTTTTGTGCTAATATCCGGCACATTTATGTTAGACAATGATAAAGAATTATCAATCAATAAACTATCAAAAAAAATATTAAAATTACTTATAATACTAATTGTTTGGTCTGCTTTTTATGCATTAATTTATAATTTTCATGATTTTACAAATGCATTTTTATATGGGCATTATCATTTATGGTATTTATATTTTATCATTGGACTTTATCTAATTACTCCTATTTTAAGAAAATTTGTTCGAAAAGAAAATATTAGTGTAATATATTATTTTATAATTTTATCTCTTATTTTTTCATATTTACCGATGACATTAGACGGATTATTTTCCCATAGCGATTCTATTTCAAAATTCTCAAATCTATTTTCATTAAACTTTGTATCAGGATTAACATCGTATTATTTAGCAGGTTGGTTAATTAAATCTGATTTTATTAGGATACAAAAATATAAAACTTTTTTATATTTTGCATGTATTGTTTCATTAATACTAATTATACTATTTACACAATGCAGAACTCTTACAACTTTCAGCGCATACAATTATTTTTACCATAATTCTAATATACTGGTCTTTATATATGGTGTTGCTTTATTTGTAGCTTGCAAAAATTATTTTTCTAAAAAAATCCAAAATTATACTGACAAAACAAAAAATGTTATTGTTAAATTAAGTAGACTTACTTTTGGAGTTTATCTTGTACATGCTAGTATTATAAATTTATTAACAAGCATAGTTAAACATTTATCATTGAATTCTTTTATACTAGAAATAATTTTTATATTTACAGGTACTACAATTTTTTCATTTATAATTTGCTATATTATTTTAAAAATAAAGTACTTAAATAAATTAATAACATTATAAAAATGAAAATAATGAGAAATAGCCTGTAGGTTGAACATACCTGCTCAAAAGCTTGTAGGTTGGGCATACTTGCCCAACAATAATTTTTAAGTGCAATTATATCAAAACTGTGCAAAAAGGAGTAAAGAAGTACAAGAAAAGTCACTTTTCGTCCAGTTTGAGATTAA
>CACYCU010000008.1 GCA_902772945.1 uncultured bacterium
CATTCATCTTTTGCCAGTGCAGTTCAATCTCCTAACAGAGGTTTGTTTAAATCAAAATTTTATGTTATAAATCATACAACATCACCCGCAATTTTAATTGAAATTGGATTTATTTCAAATGCGGATGAAAGAAATCAGTTGATTAGTGAAAAGAGGAAAGAGGCAACAGCCAAATCAATAGCGGATGGAATACAAAAATACTTACAACAGCATAAATAACAAGCGCCCTATAGCTTTTTTTGATTCAGGTGTTGGCGGATTGACGGTTTTTGAGAAGGTAAAAAAACTTTTGCCAAATGAAAATTATCTTTATTTCGGTGATACCAAGAATATGCCTTATGGAGAAAAAACTAAAGATCAGTTGATAAATTTTGCAGATAAGATATTCAGATTTTTTGAAAAACATAATGCAAAAGCTGTTGTTATGGCTTGTAATACGACATCAGCGGTTACTTATGAAACGTTAAAGGACAGATATAATTTTGATATTTATCCTATAATTCAAACAGCATCTAAATTTATCGCCAATTTGGATAATGTAAAAAAGATGGCTGTAATAGCTACCCCTGCTACAATAAATTCAAAAGCTTATTCAAGAGAAATTCTAAAATATAATAAAAATCTTGAAATATTTGAACTGGCTGCTCCAAATTGGGTAAGAATTGTGGAAGAACACAGAATTTATTCACCTCAAAGTATTATGCAAGTTGAGGAAATTTTGGAACAGTTAAAAGATTTTAATCCTGATAAAATAGTTCTTGCATGTACGCATTATCCGTATTTAATGGACGTTTTGAAAAAGTTTTTGCCGGAAGAAAAGTTTATTGATCCGTCAAAAACATTTGCAGAATATATTAAAAATGATTTAGAGAAAAAGAATCTTTTAAATAATGAATTTGAATATGAAAAGTTTTATGTAAGTTCAGATCCTCAAAATTTCAAGGATGCATCAAAGACTTTTTATGAAATAAAAACATTACCAAAAGTTATTGATTTATAATATCTAAACATTTTTCATAAGAAGAAACAACCTCAATATTATTGTTTATTAAGTTTGGTGTTATGTTTAGAGTTGTTGTATTTTCTTTTATTGCAAATATTTTTATATTTCTTTTTAATGCTTCAAATACCGGAGTTGAACCAAGTGCATCATATGGCATTACCAGATAATCAAGTTCATTTATTGATAAGCCTTCAGTTTTAGAAAATTGAGGTGCCGAATTTAATCCCAATAAAATGCAAGGCAAAAATGTCGGCGTAATATATTCTGCAGCAGAACGAATATCAACAATATCTGGATATATTTGATAATCAGTAAAAGCGGGTGCGTGTGCACAAGGTATTTGTAATTCTTTTGAGATGAAGTGCGACAATATTGCTTCTACTCCGCCCACAGGATCAGTGCCGATTCCGTTGGCATATTCGCAGTTCATTTCTTCGGAATCATTGAAAAGGCATACAAGTGCAATTGCATTGCAGCCTTTATCTACAAGCTTTTTAGATGCATTTAAAAGAGTTTTTGGATTTTTTACACTTCCTGTGGAAATGCCGTTGTTTTCAATTGAAAATTCAACACCAACTTCTTCCGTTGTTATTTCATAGCATTTAATATCTATGTCATAGATGCATTTAACAGCATTTAAGGTGTTTATATGGACATTTAGTACATCTTTAGGTATTGCTTTATCAAAGACAATACCTATTGTATTTTTGTTTGATGGTTTTAGTTTAATATTTCCTTTAAAAAATTCATCTACTGAATAACCTTCAACGTAAAACATATTTTCTGTTATGCCTGAAAAACAAGCTGCGTTAACAACGTTCGGGTTTACTATCAGTTTAGAATTTATTGCAAATTTTCTAGCATACTTTGAAGCATCTCCGGCATAACCGCCAACAGCTGCACCTATTCCTGTAGGAACTATAAATGCTCCGAATTTTTCCCCGTTTTTTAGCATACTTAAATAATACAATAAAAAAGACGGTTTAAAAACCGTCTTAAATTTATTGTTGAACTCCGCCGTACGAGAAATCTCCTTTGATGTTGTTTTGCAAGAGTTTTGTCCAAGTGCTCTCGAATGTATTTATCTCATTCAGCTTAGTTTCAAAGTTATTCTTTTCCAGTTCTAATTCTTGTTCCCAAGAATTTAAGTTAGCCAATTTAAGCTCGTGATCTTGTTCCAACTGTTCCATCAACAATTCATATGTTTCGGAATCATCTTCGTAGTAGTTGTAATAAATATCGTTAACCTGGTCATTATATTTGGCCTGTTCTTCTGCAACTTGTTTAGATGAATTAAGCATATTCATCATTGTTGTAGATAATTTGTTGTTAATCATAGATTTTTGTTTTGTGTACAACAATAAAGTTTCGTGAATGTTAGAAATTGCCATCTCTCTCGTCCTCTTCTTATAGTTCTTGTATTTATATAAAAAAAAATACTCACACCCAATTTCAGAGAGCATATTTTTTGTTACATTTGTTAACAATTGATAAAATTATTTAATTTGACACCTAAAAAATAATTTGTTAGTATAACAACAAGAAAGCGAGGGATTATGTGTAATAAAGTAAAAGGTTTTACATTGGCTGAAGTATTGATTACTTTAGGAATTATAGGTGTTGTAGCAGCAATGACAATACCTGTGTTGATAGGTCAATACAAAGAAAAAGTTCTTGAAACTCAATACAAAAAAGGTGTAAATATAATATCAACAGCATTGCAAGCAATAATGGCAGAAGAAGGGACTCCGGGAGATTTGTCAAATACCCCTTTAAATACATGCTATCAAAATAAGGATTCTGCTTGTTTTGCAGATGTAGTGAGCAAATATTTCAAAACAAGTTACACTTCTGACAA
>CACYCU010000009.1 GCA_902772945.1 uncultured bacterium
ATTCACTAATAATTTGTAAAAGCTCAACCTATTGGTGTGTAAACTCACTTCGTTCAAACAATACACACCTTTGTTAATGTTTCGCTTCCAATTATTGTTCATTCCGCTATCGTCGCTTTTTTATATTTGCGACCTTTAACGTAGTGAACAATGTTTGCAACACAATTTCAGAGCGAAATTTGTTTGAGCGTAGCTATTTCGCTTTAGGTGGAGCATTACAATTGATGTGAACGAAGTTGCAGGTCGAAGTTTCTTTGGTGTCTTTCTTTTCGATAAAAGAAAGACACTGCAGGGGGCAGGGGCGGCATAAGCCCAGTATATAAAAAGATAAGTTTATTTTTTAATTACTGATAACATGTTTTATGTATAATAATCTTATGAAAGAATATGATTTTTATATTGTACCCACGCCTATCGGAAATTTGGGAGATATAACTCAAAGAGCAATAGAAACCTTAAAAAAAGTAGATATAATTGCTTGTGAAGATATGCGAGTTACACAAAAATTGCTTAATCATTTTGAAATAAAAACAAAATGTGTTTCATATCACAAATTTAATGAAAAAGAGAGAATTGATTATTTTTTAAATATACTTAGTGAAGGTAAAAAAATTGCACTTGTGTCAGATGCCGGAACTCCTTTGTTTTGCGATCCGGGAGCGATTATTGTAAAAGAATTAAGAAAAAATAATTATTCAGTAACCTCTCTTGCTGGAGCAAATGCTGTTGCAACATTTCTATCTCAAGTTGCAAGGGAAGACGAAGATTTCTTTTTTGCCGGCTTTTTGCCAAGAACAAAAAATCAAATTCAAGAAATTTTAAAAAAATATCAATCAACAGATATTGTATTTTATGAATCCCCAAACAGAATTTTAAATACATTGAAATTTATAAAAGAAATTAGACCTAATTCAAAAATTGCTCTTGCAAGAGAGTTGACTAAAGTCTTTGAAGAAGTCGTTATTGATTCTGCTGACAAAGTTTTAGAATATTTTGAAAAAAATATTCTAAAGGGTGAGATTGTTGCAATGGTGTTTAGAGAGAATACTCCCCAAGAAGATTTGGACCTTCAGGAAAAAATTTCGACATTAAAAAACAAGGGTTTCAAGGCAAAAGAAATTTCCGTAATTTTGTCTGAATTATATGGTTTAAATAAAAATGATATTTATAAAATGTGTATCTAGTTATTATAATCTTCAGTATATTTAGGATTAACAGCTATCCATTTGTATGTTTGTTCTTCGGTTTCAGGAATATCTATTACAAATGTTCCGCCATATCTGCCTCTTGAAAATGCTAGATATCCTTCTTTTGCAAGATTATGAAAAGCCTTTCTTATTGTGTTAGGGCTTAAATCAAGCTGTTTTGACAGTTCCAATATAGAAGGAAGTTTTTCTCCTATTTGATAATTCTCAGCTATCATTTTTCTTATATTATTTTGAGTTTTTTCGTAGTAATAAAACGCAGTTTCCGGAGCTGAAGCAAAGATTGATGTTTCTTTTTTATCAGAAACACTGTTTGGCATTTTTACTACAGTCGTTCCGTATCTGCCTCGTCTTGCAAGCAATATTCCTTCGTCAATAAGAACTTTTAATGCATCGTGAATTGTTTTAATACTTACTGATAATTTTTCAGACAAAGTAGAATGTGCAGGAATTCTATCTCCTGTTTTCAGATTGTTAGTAATATATGATTTTAAATCGCTTTCAACTTTTTTAACAAGAGTGCTGTTTTCTGTATCTTCTAAACTAAAGTCTATATTTTTTATTACCCATCCGGTTTCTTCGGAGTTTTTAAATTTGTGTTCAATGATCCCTGATGCATTTAATGATTCTAATGCCAGGCGTGTTGTATTTACTGAACTGCCTATCATACTGGAAATATTTCTTGTAGATGGCAAAGAATCTCCGATTTTGTAATTATTGTTTAGTATATGTTTTTTTATTGCATTTATTGCCATTTCTCGTTTAGAGGTTAATTTTCGCAGTTGTTCTTCCGTGTTTCTGTCTCTTACGATTGTGCCAATACATTGTTTGGATTCCACGTATCCGAGGTCTTCAATATATCTCAATGCATTTTGAATAGTGCCGATACTAACACCGAGCATATATGCGAGATCGGGTTTGGCGGGTAAAAGAGTATTTGGTTTAACTTTTTTATTATTTTCTATAACATTAGTTAGCCATTTCCCAATAGTTACGGCTTTTGATTCTTTTATATTTTTTAAATCAGGAAGTGAATTGTTTATATCTTCAATTCCGACTTGACTAAGGCTTGATTTTGTTACGTACTTCATACACACCTCTTATGATACACTATTTATAAAAAAACATCAAGAATAATTTTGCTAGTTTGTAAAGGTTATTTTACAATCAAAATATTTTGTACTAGAATTAGGAGAGAGGTATAAAACATGCAAGTATCATTAAATTGGCTTAACGAATTCGTAGATTTATCGGATATAGAAGTGGAACAAATTGCTCATGAACTTACAATGAGCGGATTGGAAGTAGAAGAAATAGAAGAAGTAAAACCAAAATTTACTAATATACAAACTGTAAAAATAGAAAAAATTGATGCTCATCCAAATTCGGACAGACTTCATTTGGTTACTGTAAATACAAAAAACGGAAACAAGACTGTAGTATGCGGGGCACAAAATATTCAAGAGGGGCAAATTGTTCCTTACGCTTCAGTCGGCTCGCAAGTTTTGGACAGAAAAACCGGTGAAATGTTTACATTAACTCCTGCTGTTATAAGAGGTGTAGAATCTCAAGGGATGCTTTGTTCAGCTGACGAGCTCGGAGTTTCCGAAAGAAACTATCAGGAAGAAGACGGCATTTTGATACTTAACAGAATTTTTCCAAATGTGACAGTCGGAGAAAATGTTGAGCAAGTTTTAGGATTTGATAAGGATTATGTCTTGAATGTTGCACCTACTGCAAACAGAGGCGATCAAATGTCAGTTATTGGTGTCGCAAGAGAGTTGAGTGCTATATTTAACAAGCCGTTGAATTTTTCTCCGCTTGTGTCTACAAAAGATTTGTCTACTGATTCTTTTAAAGTGGAAATTATAGATAACGATGTTTGCAAATACTATTCTTTAGGTATTTTGAAAGATGTAACAATAAAACCTTCACCGAATTGGATGCAGAAAAGACTTATTGCATCAGGTGTAAGAGCAATTAACAATATTGTCGATATTACAAACTATGTTATGCTTGAATACGGAACACCTTTTCATGCGTTCGATTTTGATAAATTAAACGGCTATTTGTGCGTTAGACGTGCAAAAGAAGGTGAAAAAATTGTCACTTTAGATGGTGTTGAAAGAAATTTAACACATGACAGTATCTTGATAGCCTCAAAAGAGGAAGGTGTTTGTCTTGCCGGAGTGTTTGGCGGTCAAAATTCCGAAATTGATGATAATACAAAGAATATTGCACTTGAGGCTGCATATTTTACTCCTCAAAGTAACAGGAAAAGCTCTCGTAGCGTAGGATATAAGAGTGAAGCTTGTTCTCGATATGAAAGAGGAGTTGACATCGAAGCTATTAAGCCCGCCTTAATGCGTGCAATGCAGCTTATGGTAGAACTTGCTGATGCGAAAATTGAAGGAGTTGTTGAAACAGGAAACAATAAGCTTGAACCTGTTGATATAACACTCAGATATGCTCAAATTAAAAGAATTTTGGGATGCGATATTGCACCAGAAAAATGTATAACAATTTTAGAAAATTTAGGTTTTGAAAAACTCGGTGATAACGCTGCCGCTGCAAAATTCAGAGTTCCTTCATACAGAGCGGGAGATGTTACACGTGAAATTGATTTGATAGAAGAAATTTCAAGAATTAACGGGTTTGATAAAATAACACCGACATTACCAAATAAAAATCAGACACCTGAAATTTCTTTGGAAGAAAAAGTTATAAAAAAAGTTAATGAATTAATGCTTTCTTCCGGTTTAGATGAAATTATCACAAGTTCATTGATTGGTAAACCTTTGCTGGACAGGTTTATGATTTCTTATGATGATTCGAAATCGGTAAAGGTTCTTAATTCTGCAAGTGAAGAATGTACAATGCTAAGACAAGGTATGGCTGCAAGTGTTCTAAATTGTTTGAAAAACAATTGGGACAATGGTCAAAAAACATTCTGGGCATACGAAATTGGTAAAAAATATATTCTTGACGGTGAAATTGATGAAAAACATACAGGTGTAAAAGAATCCAGAGTTCTGGCAGGTGTTTTAACAGGCGATGTTGAAAATTCAAAATGGCAGGTAAAATCAGAAACCGATTTTTATACTCTAAAGGGTGTAATTGAAAAGTTGTTTGAAGAACTTGATGTAACAAAAAGAATAAAATTGAGCGCTTGTGACGATATTGATTACATGCACCCGTACAGAAGTGCAAAAGTCAATGTTTTGGGTAAAAATTTGACTTGTATCGGATATTTTGGACAAATTCATCCGATTTTGAAGGATAAAATGAAAATAAAAGGTCAGGATGTCTTTATTTTTGAGATTGATCTTGAGGCGATAATTGAAATTGTTAAAGAAAAAACTCCAAGATATAAAAAACTACCTCAATTCCCTGAAGTAAAAAGAGATTTGGCTTTTGTAATTAATGAAGACGTGTCTTTTGATGATATTCAAAAAGTAATAAAGAGTTCTATCCAACAAAATATATTCAAAGGCAGTGAAGTTTTTGATGTGTATCAGGGAGAAAATATTGAAGCCGGATTTAAGAGTCTTGCATTTCGTATAAAAATGCAGGATGAAAATTCAACTTTGACAGATGAAATTATTGATCGTCAGATGAATAATTTACGTGCAAAACTCCAAAAAACTTATGAACAAATTACATTCAGAGAATAATTATTAATAATGAACAAAAATATAGAAATATCGTTTTATTAATAAAGGGAGAAAATATGAAAAAGTTTTTGTTAATATTTGCAATGCTGTTGTTAGTGCCGATTTGTGCATACAGTGCTGATAAGATAGTTCCTGAATATGTAAGTTTGGAATATAATAATACTTTTGGTCTTTATCAGGCTCCGAGTGAATTGATGATTTATAAGGAACCTGCTGAAGATTCAAATTTGCTATACAGTATCAGCTGGATAGGTTCAAAAATATATCCCGAAGGTGTTAATCCAAAAGAGCTTTTTGTGGTATATTTGCCTGAAAAAAATCTCGGAATGCTCGCTGTAACTGATGAAACAGAAGATTGGGTTGAAGTTATATATAATAACAGTACAGGTTCAAAAGGCTGGATAAAAAAAGATGATCCGTACAGGTTTATGACTTGGGTAATGTTTTATAATATGTACGGACGAAAATATGGCTTGAAAATGTTGAAAGAAATTCCGGCTTTTGCAAAAGATTTGCATTCATCTACCGAGGATAATTCTCAAATTGTGGGAACAATCAATATGCCTCAAAAAATTAACCTTACCGCAATAAAGGGTAATTGGGCTTTGGTCAGTGTTTTTGATATTGACAAAACTCCAAAGACCGGTTATGTCAGATGGCGTTCTGATAACGGTATAAAATACTATTTTCCTGATATAAAATAAAATATTACGAATTGTTAAAGATACTTTTTATTTGCCTAAACTCCTTATATAGAGAGACTTTCAGTATCCTTTGTTTGTTCTGTTGATTTTATTATTTTGTCAATTTTTTTAAGCAAAATGTGTTTATTTATACATAGGGAAGATTAAAACTCATGTGTTTTAATCAAAAGGGAAATAAACACGAAAAGGGGAAAGATTATGACATTGTACGAAAATGTTAATGGCATTTTGTTGCCAATTGGCGGTAGAAACCGTGGAGAAGAAATTTTTAATTCAGGAGTTGCTGCTGATAGAGAAGCAGAAAAATTGGAAGAAGAAATCAGAAAGCAAATGGATTCAGGAAAGAAAAAAGTTTCAAGACCAAGAAAGCCTGTTGTAAAAATGAATTATGACGGCACTATAACATATAAAGGTACTACATGGCAAAATTTAGAGCTTTTTAAAAAGTTTAATCCTGATGTTAAGGTTAAAACAATTGCAGATCAAATTGATGCAAGACATAAACAAAATATAAAAGCAGGCAAACCAAGCTATGTAAGATATTCAGGACAGGCGTCAAATCCAACTCCAAATCTTTATGATAATTTATGGAACAATGAAATTAAGCAAAATATTGAAAAAGGTCTAGGCAAAAGAGATCCTTTGATACAAAGTTTGTTGGCTAATCAAGAACCTAAAAACAACTTTATCCAACCAAAAGCACCTCTTACAAATGAAGAATTGCTTAAACAGCTTGCAGATGAACGTAATGCAAGACGTGCTGAACAGCAAAGATTAAAAGCAGAAAGAAAAGGCTTTAAAGGTAATATTACAAAATTTGATGAAGCTTCAGGAAAGTATGTTTCTGCAGCTCCAGGTTCGGCTCCGAACCCTGCACCGCAGCCAAACCCAGGATATCCAATTTTTGAACCACAGCCAAATCCTGCACCGCAGCCAAACCCTGCGCCGCAGTCGCTTGTAGAAGCTTCAAAACAACCTTATGTAAAACCGGAAATGGGTCCATTGACCGGTGATAAAGCAGAACAAGTAAAAGCAGCACTTGAAGCAGAAGCTAAAAATGCAGGCAAAGCTGCAAAATCAACTAAAAATATATTAGGAAAAATACCAAAAGGTGGTAAATATGCTGCAATATTTGGTGTTGCTTTGGCTGCCGGCGCATTATTGGGTGGATTATTTAGCAAATGTGATTCTAAAGACAATAAAGCTCAAGAAATTACAGATAAAATGAACACAAAAGAAGAAGCACCTACAAAAGATGCTCCTAAAACAAATGCACCTGATGCTAATAAAAAACCTGAAGAAAAAACAGATTCAACAACAACTGCAGTACCACCAGTAGCAACCGAAGAAAAAACAGATTCAACAACTGCAGTACCTCCTGTAGCAACTGAAGAAAAAACAGATGCTGCAAAAGCAGATGAAAAAGACAAAAAAGATGTAAACAAAAAAGAACCTGATTATGAAACTATAAAAGCTAAATGGGGCGATAATTACTGGAAGTATGCAAAATACGAACTTGTTAACGAAAATATCGGCAATGCAGGTTATGTACCTTCTGATAAAGAAATTTTGACAAGAATGTTTGAAATAATGGAAAGAAACGGTGTTAAACTTGCAAAAGATGGTATTCACTCAGATCCGTTACTTTTGGTAGGCGACGAAGTAAAACTTAAAAAATCAGAAAAAGCTGAGGAAAAAGCAGAACCAAAAGATGAAAAAACAGAAACTAAAAAAGATGATAAAATTGAAGAAAAAGCAGAAGAAGTAAAAAAAGACGAAAAAGCTGAAGAAGCAAAGAAAGCTGAAGAAGCAAAGAAAGCCGAAGAGAAAAAGAAGGCTGAAGAAGAAAAGAAAGACGAAAAGAAAGCAGCATAAAAAGGAGGTCCATTTGGACCTCTTTTATTTGTAAAAAAATGTATCTTTTTAAATTTTTTATTATCAAAAAAATAATTTACGAGGTTTAATAATAAAAAATTTGAAAGGATTTATTATGGAAGGAATAAAATTAGGTTTTTCATTTGTTGATATGGCAAAACGCTGGGGCACAGGTATCGGTAGCTACAGATTGAATGACGGCTCCAGCGTAAAGTTGTTAAGTAATCCAAAAACAGGTATTACACAGCTATTTCAAGTTAAATATAACAGACTAATCAGTGCGGAAGCAGCAAAAGGAAACGATAATATTTTGGCGATGATTGGAAGATATGAACAAAAAGCTGTTAATATAGAAGAAGCAGACCATGCTTTAATAAGTAGTTTTCAAGTAATTGGCTAATAAAAAAAGAGATTCTTTTGAATCTCTTTTTTTATTATTATTTTTTAAGAACTAATCTTTTGCGTGTCCTGCTGTTCCTAAAACGTCACGCATTTTGTGCATAACCATTTCTTTAACAGCTGTTCTGCCAGGTCCCATATATTCACGCGGGTCAAATTTTTCAGGATGTTCTACAAAGAATTCTCTGATAGTTGATGTCATAGCCAATCTCAAGTCTGTATCGATATTGATTTTAGCAACACCGTGTTTAGAAGCATAATTCAACATTTCTTCAGGAACACCTTGTGCGTTAGGCAATTGACCGCCGTATTGATTACATTTAGCAACGAATTCAGCAGGAACTGAAGAAGATCCGTGAAGAACGATTGGGTAATCTCCAAAACCAGCTTCTTTCAAAGCATCTTTAATTTCTTTAAGTCTTTCAAAATCAAGTTTAGCTTCACCTTTGAATTTGTAAGCACCGTGAGAAGTACCTATAGCGATAGCTAAAGAATCACAACCTGTTTGTTTTACAAATTCAACAGCTTCTTTAACGTTAGTGTATTTAGCATCCTTTTCAGAAACATTAACGTCATCTTCAACACCAGCAAGTTTACCAAGTTCAGCTTCAACTGAAACTCCGCGTTCATGTGCATATTCAACAACTTGTTTAGTAACTCTAACGTTTTCTTCGAATGGGAATCTTGAACCGTCAATCATAACAGATGAAAAACCACCGTCGATACAAGCTTTACAAATTTCGAAATCAGCACCGTGATCAAGGTGTAAAGCAATAGGAACCGTAGTTGTAGCCAATGCAGCTTCAACCAATTTTACTAAATAAGTTTGGTTAGCATATTTTCTTGCGCCTGCAGAAACTTGCAAAATAATAGGTGATTGAGTTTCTTCAGCAGCTTCTGCAATACCTTGCAAAATTTCCATGTTGTTAACGTTGTAAGCACCGATAGCATATCCGCC
>CACYCU010000010.1 GCA_902772945.1 uncultured bacterium
AGAGAGGTGTCCGAGCGGTTTAAGGTGCAATCTTGGAAAGGTTGTGTGGGAGCAATTCCACCGAGGGTTCGAATCCCTTCCTCTCTGTTTTCTCCGATTGTAAATTGATATTTAAGAGATGAGAACCACAAAGCGGAGCTTTGTCAAGGTTTGAGCGCGAGTGAGCTGAGGGCGAAAGTTTATTTGCGAAATAAATGGAATTTATGAAGCAAATAACTGCAGACCCGTTAATAGCGAACGAGCAAGACAATCCCTTCCTCTCTGTTGCTCAAAAACGGTAATGTTCTTATAATCGGTTCCAAATGGAGCAATGGCAAATCTGCGAGGATTTGTTATATTTATAAAAATATATTATTTAAAAATTTGCAACTTTAAGAATTATGTTATAATAATTTTATAAGCCGATGTAGCTCAGTTGGTAGAGCAACTCATTCGTAATGAGTAGGTCGCAGGTTCGAACCCTGTCATCGGCAAATTTTTCGCACAAAAAATAAAGCTTCAAATTAACGTACTTTACACACTAATTTTAGCTGACATCTCTTCTTTTAGAGTTTTTTAATAAGGAACTCTTTTTCTTCTTTTTCGTCTTCAGTTTTAGGGGATTTAGCCTTCTGTTGTTAATTCTTCCCAGATACTAGGAACTACGATTAACGCAGTGTAGACAATAAATCCGAATAGAATTAAGTTAATAGCTTCCATAACTGAACTCCTATCTTTGGCAAATCAGAAACGACATAATTTAATTCGCCAATATATATATACCCAAAACATGATAACTTATAACACTTTTTTATAAAAAAGTCAAAAATTTAATACAAATAATGTAAAAAAAATAAATAATATCTTATAATAAAAATGAGGAATCTATGAAGAAGAAAATTGAAAAATTATTTAGCAATTTATGTTGTTCACATTGCAGAAACGGATTTGATGAAGATTCTATCGTCGTCAAAAGGCAAGAAGACGGGCTCACCGTTGTCGGGCTGGAATGCAAACATTGCGGAAAGAGCTTTGGCGTAGCATTTTTGGGATTATCTAATATTGACATAAAAAATTATGAGCCGCTGGAAGTAACAGAAGGACCTGAACCAATTTCTTATGACGATGTTATAGATGCCCACAGGTTTATAAAAAATATGGAAAAAGATTGGACTAAATATTTACCCAAAAATTAATCTCTTTCTAACTTTGTCTTTCCGGATTCATCAAAATACTGAACAAACTTTCTAACAGGATTTCCTTCCTCTAAGTTATAAAATTCAACATAACAGTTTTTGTCAGACAAATTGCAATCGTCTTTTTTTTGAAAAGTAAATACAAAAGATTGATTTGAAGTCGGCAAATCATATTTTATACCGTTAGTACCGTATTTTTCAGCTTTATGTTTAATTTCATATCTGTCTTGTCTTTCAGGATCTGTAAAAAAGTCCGCGACATTTTCGCCGGATTTAAAATCATGTTTATTAATTACTCTGACAATTTCACTAGAAATAATATTGCCGGCTGTAACTTCAGGAGCTTTTATAAAAATATTTACAGCTATAAAAATTAATGATGCAATTATAGCTAATACTCCCAACAAATAAACAGCACCACCAACAGCCCAATATCTTTGGACTTTTGTAAACCTTTCCAAACTTTCCCACTGTTTGTTTTGATAAGCCCACTCATTTCCTTTTATACCGCAATAAATTGCATATCCAAAAATTACTAAATCCACTAATAAAAATATATGCATAATTCTTGATATTATAAACAGAATTAAAACTAAACAAGTTTCCTTAAAAGAACCATTAAATATTCCCCAAATCCAAGTGAATATAAATGCTCCGAAATTAAATTTTTTCAAATCATTATTTGTTGTTTCTTCCATAATTTACCCCTTAAATAATATACCTGCAATTGCCGCTGACATATAGCAGGTCAAAGTTCCGCAGATAAGAGCCCTTACACCTAATCTTGCCAAATTTTTTCTCTGGTTTGGCGCAAGTTCTCCAATACCACCGAGTTGAATTGCAATAGAACCAAAATTACCAAAACTGCATAAAGCAAAACTGGCAATCAAAAAACTCTTTGGAGATAAAACTGTACTCATATGCGTCATATCAAAATATGCTACCATTTCATTAAGAACAAGTTTAGTCCCCATAAGACTTCCTACACTTGTCGCTTCATTTATCGGAACACCCATAAAATATGCAAATACCGCAAAAATTTTACCTAGAATAAGTTTTAAAGAAAGTTCATTCAAATCAAATGAAGAAAAATTAATATGTAAAGTATTAACTGCAAACGTACCTATTCCGCCAAGTATCCAATCAATCATAGCAACAACAGCAACAAGAGCTAATATCATTGCAACAACATTGATTGCAACCTTCATACCCTCAGATGCACCCGCAGATATAGCATCAAACAAATTTATATAAGGTCTTCTTCGTCTGCTATAAGTAATTTTTATATCTTCACTTGTCTCCGGATTACCGGTTTCAGGGTATACAATTTTTGAAATCACCAAAGCACCCGGCGCCGCCATAAAAGACGATGCCAATAAATATTGAGCAGGAATTCCCATTGCAATATATATAGGCATTGTAGCCATTGAAATACAGGCCATACTGCCCGCCATTGAAGCCAAAAGTTCTGATCTTGTTAGTTTTTCCAAATATGGTCTTATCATAATTTGTGCGGAAATTTGCCCCACAAAAGAACTGGCAACATTTGATAATGCCTCAGCTCCGCTAACGGACATCATTTTGTTCATAGCTTTGCTCAATATAGGAACAATTCTTTGCATTATACCGTAATAATAAAGAATGTTAACCAAAATCATCATAAAAATTAATGAGGCAATAAGCTGCAAAGCAAAAACTTGCGTTCCGGCTCCAAAAACTGAAGAAAATTTTTCATCATTCATCAAAGGCCCAAACACGAAAGCTCCGCCCTCTTTTGCAAAATCAAGAATTTTTTGGATAAATAAACCTAAGTTTAGAAATATAGTACGACCAATAGGAACTTTAAAAATAAATACTGCAATTAAGATCTGTAAAGCAAAACCCATCCCTACAGTCTTGTAATTTATAGCTTTTTTATTATTGGACATTAAATAAGCAATACAAAAAATTAATATAATACCCAAAATTCCAAATAATCTGTCCATATTTATTCCTCTTTTAAAATCATTCTACTTTAAAGCATTTTAAATTTCTCTAATATATTGAAAAAAATTTACTTAATATTTCTTAATATTGAGCAGTATAACAAAAAAAAAAAATCATGCCGGTATTTTACTATAGAGTGTAGAAAATAAAGTTTCTGCATGAATGGGGTGTAAAATATGCGAATTTCTTCTGTAATGACTGCAAATGTTGCAGCAACTTCTAAGTATTCTGTTAAAACAAACACTATTAAAGACAATAAGGTATCATTAAGAGACTCTGAAATTACTCTAATTGCGTTTACCGGTAATGATGCTTTGCATGACGTATTACACGGAGTTTCGGTTTCGGTTGAAGATAATTTAATCGGACTTGGCATGTACAAATGCGGCGGGCAAGGTTCTGTTGCTGCACAACTACCTGATGCACTCGAAAAATCAGGAATGAGAATGCCTCATTTTGTACCTTATTACTGTTATAACAACCCAAAAGGGGAAATGAAAGTTCTTGTAATACCTAAGGAATATGATTTGAAGAAATTACCGCAAAAAATGCCGGAAAATTTGTTTGTATCATATCCTGAAGGCAAATCTCTTGAAGAAATAGCAAAAGAACTTAATCTACCGACAGAAAGAGTAAAGTTTGTTGTACAAGATGTTCCCGAAAGTGTAAAAGACGCAAAAAAAATAAAAGATCCGATAACCGGTGTGACAAAAGAACTTAAATATTCACCCTATAGAATTTTAATACCTACTGATGTAAAAGGAAGTATCCAAAGAATCGATGAAAACAATTTAGGAAGTATTAAATCTATCCCTTATAGGGCATACAAAATGGCATTGCCAACACAAGACGGATATAATATTGATAAAGTTATATGTATCCACACTCCTGATTTTGCAAAATTTGAGAAGGCATATACATACAGTCCTGAAGTAAAAGACCATCCGCATTTAAATTTATTTACACGAGATTTTTGTGATGCTGTTGTTGATTCTTTACCCAAATATAACACTAAAGAATTTAACTATCTAAAGCCGGCCAACTTGATTGCTCATTGCAGAACAGGTTTTTCAGTAACTGAATCTTTGATAAATCGTTCACAGAGTGACGAATATTTTAGAGGTTTTAATATAGTTGATATATTCCACAATCCTATGCCTGATTATCAAGGAGTAGTAGGAAACCCACTGGATTTTCTTCGTTACAAAGCTACAACTGATGATTGGGTTAAATTATCTCGACTTCCGGAATTTTCTCAATTAATTTCTGCAGATTCACATCGATATAATATGTCGGAAGAAGAATCAGCTATTGTAGATAAAATAATAAGACCATTCTTACAATATTACGTTGATGATAACGGAAATTATAACCAATCAATCACCCCTCTTATAGCAAGAGAAAGAAATCCTAAAAATGTATTTCCAAACCACGTTTCACACACTTTTGCCAATGAGGTTATTGAATATGACGACATAGCTCGAGGATTAACAAGCTTTTTTAGAGCCGCAAATGAAAGAGGAGACAAAATCCCCGGCCGTCCAAACGGTTGTAACATTGACTTTATGAGAATTAATGATCCTAAAGCTAATATGGGTAATAACGGTTTGTCGGCAGATTTGAGCTGGTATCATCCTTATGATCCCAAAATAGATTCTGCTGAAAAAATAGTTGCAGCTAAAAGAAAAAATACCGAAGGTTTCTTAAATGCTATCGGAAAAGCTACAGAACAAAGACTGGACAAACTCGGCAATTTCACTAACGCGAGCGTTGACGATGCATTAAATCAGTTAATGTTTTCAAAAGATCAAATAAAAAAGAACAAGTATGTACTTGGAGGTTTATCACCATTCCATGAAAAAGACATTCTGTGGGGAAGCTGGGGAAGATCCGATCCGCAAAAAGGATTTCCGATATTATTGGAAGGTTTCCGCAAATATCTTTTGGATGAAACAGTACCACTGGAAATAAGACAACATTCCAAACTTGCTATAGGCAGCGGTTCTGACCCTTGGCCTATGGAAGATAACGGCGTCGGCGATTTTCACAAAATCAAAGACATTATGCATAAAATTCAAACAATGGAAGACGGGAAATTTGCCCAAAATGTAATGTATTCTAACGGCGGAATTTCTAACAGACTTGTAACAGGTATGACCTATACAATGTTCTCATCCACAGGAGAACCTCAAGGACTTACCACCCCAGAATCTCTTCAATCAGGTACACCCTCGGGTTCATTACATGAAGGCGGTGCCGGAGAAATGATTGTAACAAGAGAAGAAAATCCTCAAAAAGCTAACGGATTCCGCACAAAACACGGATATATGAGAAATCTTTCGGACATAGAAAAACAAAAAGGCATTAAAATTCCGGGAGAAAAAATAACTGAGTACCGTTTTGACGCTTCATCTGATGAAATCGCACAGCTTTTCAAAGATATGGCCTTAACATATCATAATGAACCTGAAGTTTACAAAAATATGGTATTGAATGCTGCCCGTTCTGAATTTGATTGGCACAACAACGGGGCTTTAAATAACGGACGTTCAACTATTCAATTATATAGAGAAGATGCATTCAAAATCCCTGAAGGCTGGGATGGCAGAAACAAATCTCCGCTAAACCGTCTAGTAAAAGAATTTGACAAAATATTCGGCAAAGAAAGCAAACCGACTATAGAACCGGCATTTGAAAAACTTACCTTAGTAATAGAAAAATTAATTTCTGCCTTAGAAAAAAACAGTTTGGCAACAGAATCAAATACCGGTACTACAAACCGACTTGCGGAATTGACTCAAGAGCTAAAAAATGCTTTAAAATCAGAATCTGCTGAAAAAACTGTTAAAGAGTCATCAGAAAATCAAGAAAAAACCGCTAAAGAATCCGTAAAAGAAACTATAAACACAGCTAAAGAAACTGTTGAAAACACTGCCAAACAAACAATTAAAAATGAAACAGAAAAAGCTACAGAAACAGCAAAAAATGAGACAGTTGAAGTTACGGAAAATACAGCCAAAAAACTTAAAGGTAACAAATGGACTAAAATTGCATTTGCAGCAGCTGCGCTTGCTGCCGGCGGATTGTTATATGTACAAAACAGAAAAGCTAAACAGAAAAAAATTACTGCTAATCAACAAATTGGCTTTGAAGGTACAAATATAGACAAAAACAAAACAACAAACCTACTCAACAGAGTTGCATAAATAATCAACCAGTTCAAAAATTACGATGAATCTTTCAATAAGGTCATCGTAATTTTTTGCTTTCAAAAGCGATTTAAACAAAAATCCAAATTGCCATGGTCTTTTTTGAGCCAATGCAATAATCATAACATCTTTATCATAAGAAAGAGAAAATGTTTTTGCTGTATAAAGCTCACCAAATCTTTTTATTATTTGCCAAAAATCTTTATTCAAAAATTCGAGATTTTTACTATTTTTAGCAAACGCATACAAATATCTGTTCAATTCTTGAATATTTGGGTTTATTTGCTTATATTTATTCACTTTTCTAAGATTTTTTGATAATAAAATAACGTGATTATTAATTGCTTTTGGCAATTCCAATTGAATAATTGTTCCTTTAAATAAATCCGGTCTTTGAGCACCTTTTACAGGGAGTTTCAATCTTGAATCAGAAATTATTATGTTCGTATTGTTATATATTCCAAAAATCGTCTCTAAGTCCTCTTGAGTATCAAAATTAGGAAAAAGATTTGAATTTAAAATACTCGCAATGTCATGGTTTTTTGGCCAGAATTTAAAATTTGCAACCGGTTCAAAAAAATATGGCAAAATTTTATCTACTAACCATTTTTGATAATCTTTTCCGGTACAAATAACATTAATTATACTTTTAATAAAAAACACATACATTAAAAAGAGAAAAATTGGCAGTAAAATAATTGCAATATTATGTTTTATTGAGAGATAAATAAATAAAAAAGCACAAAATATTCCGAGTAAAAACATAAAAATTGAAGTCAGAATAACTTTTCTGACAATTTTGAGCCTATAATCTTCAAAAACGTACATTGAAGGCAATATTTTTTCTTCAAAATATTTGTAATAAAGCTCTTTTTTCATAAGACAATCATAGCAGATTAATTAATTTATAGCAATTTTAAATTTTTTAGTTGACAATTAATTTTGTTCTTGCTATTATTCTCTGGTAAATAGCATTTGCGCTTGTAGCTCAGCAGGTAGAGCACTCCCCTTTTAAGGGATAGGTCGCGCGTTCGAATCGCGCCAAGCGCATAAAATAAAAGAT
>CACYCU010000011.1 GCA_902772945.1 uncultured bacterium
CGAAATATTTTATCCTTATGTTTTTTGGCTTCTCAACAGGGCTAAAGAATTAGGAATAAAAAGGTTATATTTTATTGCGAGAGATGGTTTTATTTTAAAAGAAATTGCAGATATTATTATTGAAAATTTAAACTTTAACATAGAAACAAAATATATATACGGTTCAAGAAAATCTTGGAGAGAACCCGCAATATCATATGAAAACCTCCCTCTTTTAAAACAAATGCTTTGGTATTATATAACATTAAGCAAAAATTTATCTCAAAATTTCAAAATAAACTCAGATGAATTAAGAAGAATGTTCCCTGAAAACTATTTTGATAAAAAACGATTTAATTATAACGAAATTATGTTTTTAATCGATTATTTTATTAAAGATAAAAAACTTATAGATTGCCTCATTGACCGTAACAAATCTGATAGAGAAAATACTATTGGATACTTAAAACAAGAAATCAATTGTTCTGACGACAGTTTTGCATTTGTTGAACTTGATGGTTCCGGTTTAACGCAAAATTGTTTAGCTGAACTTATGAGAGATTTTTACGGCAAACCGATTAGAACATTTTACATGATGGGCACTCCTATGATGTATGAAGGAATAATGAGCGAAAGATTATATTTTTACCAACTTATAGAACCTTTTGTCGGAACTATATTTGAACTTTTCACAAAAGCTCCGCACGGTCAAACCTTAGGTTACGAATTCAAAACCGACAAATATGAACCTATACTGGAAGATGTTTCTAAAAACTTAAATATTGAATCTGATAATGAATATTTAAACGGAATAAAAACTTACTCAAAAAGATTAAGCGAATATCTAAAACAAAATCCTTACATAACGAGTGATTGCTGTTTCATTATAGATAAATACGTTGATTTATTATCACATAAAATTTCACCGGGATTGATTTCTTTGATGCAAATATTATGTAATTCGGCATATTCAAAAGAAGAATTGGCAACAGCTCCGAAACTTAATATATTTAATGCTATAGAGTTCTTTTTCCGAAAGAAAACAAAAACAAAAAATGTAACTATTTCTAAAATAAGATCTTCCAAACTTGTAAGAAATATTATTGATTATAGACAAAGTATGAAATTAAAGAAAGTACGTAATGCCTAAAGTAACAATTATAATACCCGTATATAACGGAGCAAAATTTTTACACAAAACACTCGGTTGTTTAATTAATCAAACTCTAAAAGATATAGAGATTATTTGTGTTAATGACTGTTCAACAGATAACAGTCTTGAAATCTTGAAAGAATATGCCGAAAAAGATTCCAGAATAAAAATAATTGATCGTGAAGTGAATTCAGGACAAAGTAAAAATAAAAATATAGCACTTGATGCTGCACAAGGCGAATGCATAATGTTTTTGGATCAAGATGATTGGTATGAACTTGATGCGTGCGAACTTTGCTATAATCAATTAACTAAAAATAATAATGATGTTGTAATGTTTGATTTCAACTATTACAACCCGGAAAAAGACGAATACACAAGAGATTGGGCAAGACTTCAAAGAGTTGCAGATTCGTATATAAGTATCAAAAAGCCGGATATAAAATTTTATGAACTTGACAGTTATTTTATAGAATCCGGATACGTATGGTGTTATTGCTACAAAAGAGAATTTTTAAACAAATATAATATTAGATTTATTGATAAATTCAAATATGCAGATGATTTACCTTTTTATGTACAAACAATAATCAATACAAGTTCTTTTTCAATAATAAATAAAACTTTATATACCCATTTAATGTCTAAAAATAATACATCTTTTTCTCGGAGTGACTTATACGAAGAACTTTTTAACTCCAGAAAAATATGTTATAAACTTATTGTCAAATCTGAACATTCTAACAATTTGCTGAAACCATACCTGAGATATTGCATAGCATCAATTACATATTGGTGGAAACAATATAATATCAACGGAGTAAATCGCAATATTCTAAAACAATATTATATACAAATGCATGAAATGTTTGAATTTTTTAACAAAACATATAACATTGAAGAAATAAAAGACAATATAAATTATAAATTTTTCAAAAAGGTTGTTGAAGAAGATTGGGAAACAAAATGTAAAAAGGATTTTTGGAAGAATTTATTTTCTGTAGGAAATTCTTCAACAAAAACATCCAAAAATATAAAAATTTTAGGATACGAATTTAGAATACCTATAAAAATGAAATTCCCTAAAAAGACCAAAAATTTAAAATATATTGTAGCAAAACCGAGCAGAAACGCAGCTATAATGGCTACTTTTAATTCAAAAGGTCTCATTCCCGATAATACTATCAAGTATCTTAAAGAAATAAAAAAGCACTTTGACTACATTATAGTAGTCGGAGATAACCCTATTTTAGAATCCGAAGCTAAAAAACTCGACGGAATTGCAGATTCTTATATATTCAAACGCCACAACAACTACGATTTCGGTTCATATAAAATCGGTTACAATACATTGAAGAACTTTGGTATCATTGATAAAATTGATAAACTTTTATTTTTTAACGATTCTGTTGAATTTGTCGGCGAATCTCTTGATGATGTATTCAAAAATAATTATGATTTTTACGGAATTTTGAAATCTAATCAGCCTTTAAAACTGAATGCAATATTTGCTCAACATGAACATATACAAAGTTGGTTTTTGCTAATGTCATCTAAAATATTCAAATCTGATTGGTTTAAAAAATACATTGACAGTATAAAACACCAAAAATATAAAAGAGCGTATATCATAAATTATGAAATAGGACTTGGAAAGCTTGTATCCGAACACGGATTTGAATTAAATTCTTACTATCCGTATAATGAAAATTATTTGATAAATCCGGACAGAATTTATGCTCATCCGGACAAAATTATTGAAAACAGATTATTTATTAAAAAGAGGCATTTAAAATAGCATGTCAAATAAAGTTTCTATTATTGTCACAATTTATAATCAAGAAAATTATCTAACTGAAACAGTAGAATCAGCCATTAATCAAACTTATAATGATAAAGAAATAATCTGCATTGATGATTGTTCTACAGATAGCAGCTTCCAAATATTACAAAAATTGAAAGAAAAATATCCTCAAATAAAAATTCTCAAGAATAAAACTAACCATGGAGTTGTTTATACACGCAATAAAGCTATTAATCTTGCATCCGGTGAATATATTTTACCTTTAGATGCTGATGATATTATTGATCCTACTTATGTGGAAAAAGCAGCAAATATACTTAATTCAGAGCCTACTGTCGGAATCGTATACTGCAAAGCTCAATATATAGGTGGTAAGAACGGACCGTGGGAACTAATGTCCTTTGATAAAGAAACAATTTTACTCAAAAATATAATTTTTAGCTGTGCGCTCTTTAGAAAAAGTGATTTTATAAAGTTCGGCGGTTATAAAGAATATATGAATCTTGGCTGGGAAGATTATGATTTATGGCTTTCATTTATAGAAAACGGATTGGACGTTTATAGAATTGACGAGATATTGTTTAGCTACCGAAAAAACAATAATGAAACACTTTCTACAATTGCAGAAAATAATAAAAATACAAATAGAAAAAAAATTATAAAAAATCATATCGATTTATATTTAAACAGCCAAATGTTTATGGATAGATTATATCATCCTGTTTTATACAACAAAGATAAACTTGAAAGAGAGACTAAAAAGCATAAAAAATACAAGAAATTGTTTAATACTTTTCTTATAATTTCAATACTTGAATTTTTAATAATTATATTGAGGTTTATATGCAGTTGAATTTTATAAAAAAATATATTGAAAAAATATTTAAAGGTTTTAAAACGAAAAAATATAATGATATGAAACTTGGAGTTGCATATAATCTATTTGATGGCGAAGAATTGCTTGAAGCTTCTTTAAAATCCATTAGGAATGCCGCTGATTTTGTATGCGTTGTATATCAAAAAACATCATATTTTGGTCAGCCGGCTTCAGAAAATATTGAAAACCTTTTAAATTCATTAAAAGAAAAGGGGTTAATTGACGAAATTTATCTTTTTGAAGCAGATTTTTTAAACAATCCTGATAAAAAATTTTTTGAAGCATCCAAACATAATATCGGTTTGGAGCTCTGTAAAAAAGCTGGAATGACTCATTTTTTATGTATGGATGTAGATGAATTTTATGACAGCGAACAAATTAATAAACTCAAAGAGTTTATCCTAAAAAACGAAATAAATTCTTCAGCTTGCTCAATATACGAATATTTAAAAACGCCTGAATACAAAATTGAAAACGGATACACTTTTTCGCCGTCAAATAACTACAATTTTTATGTGCCATTTATTATGAAAATACATAAAAATAAACAACAAAACCACGGAACTGATTTTCAAACATTTGTAGATACAACAAGAGCAGTGAACGGAGATGACAAATTTTATCTTTTTCCGGTACAAGATGTTGTAATGCATCACATGTGTTCTGTAAGAAAAGATTTAGATAAAAAATACAAAAATTCTACATATATGATTGGCGGACAAGAAGTAATTGCACAAATAAAAAAACTTCAACAAGATATACTCAATTGGAAACCGGAAGAAAACAGGCTGGGAAATTCTGATTATTATACTTTTGATGATAAAATTGTAAAAAAAGTTGAAAATAAATTTGATATAAAATTAGAGGAATAAAATGACTTATAATAAGAAACTTTCAATAATTACAATATGTTATAACGAGCCATATTTAGAAAAAACTTGTGAAAGCATTGTCAATCAAACTTGGCAAGATTTTGAATGGATAGTAATTGATGGCGGTTCAAATGAACAAACTCAAAAAGTTTTTGACAAATATAAATATCGCATAAACAAATTCGTCTCCGAACCTGATGAAGGAATCTACAATGCAATGAATAAAGGGTTAAAGTTTGTAACCGGAGAATATATACATTTTTTAAATGCAGGAGATTATTATTTCAATAATGATGTACTTTTAGAAGTTTTTGAAAAACATTTTGTTGATTCGGATATTATCCACGGTAATTTATACATTTCGTATAATTATCCGAGAGATGACCGCTTTTGTATAACATCCAACACTCAAAATATTACTCCTGAATTTTTTAAAAAAAATATGATATTTCAGCCAGCATCTTTTATAAATTCAAAAATGTTTTTTGAAAATGAAGGTTTTAAATTTAATGAACAATATAAAATAGTAAGTGATTTAGAAATGTGGTTGGAATTTGCTAAAAGAGGGGCACGATTTTTGCATATTCCAATAACGGTCTCTATATTTAATTCCGAAGGTATTTCTGAAAACCCAAAATACAGAGAAATACACATACAGGAAAGAAATCTTTTGTTTAATAAATACAAATTAAATGATAATAAAATAAAATACAAACCATTGGAACAAATATTTTCTGTTAAAAATTCACAAGATAAAAAATATAAAATAATTACTATTTTTGGTGTAAAATTAAAAATAAAAAGAAAATATAGGAAGCAATAATGACAAAAGCGTTAATAACGGGGATTACCGGTCAAGACGGGAGCTATTTAGCAGAATTATTACTGGAAAAAGGTTATGAAGTACACGGAATGAAAAGACGTGCTTCATCATTTAACACATCCAGAATTGACCACCTATACCAAGATATACACGAGAATTCTAAATTTAAACTCCACTATGGCGATTTATCAGATTCTTCTAATCTTATAAGGCTCGTTCACGACATTGAACCTGATGAAATCTACAACCTTGCTGCCCAATCTCATGTAAAAGTCTCTTGGGATTGTCCTGAATATACTGCAGATAATGACGGGTTGGGAACTCTCAGATTACTTGAAGCAATCAGAATTAACAAGCTGGAAAACAAAACAAAATTCTATCAAGCATCAACTTCTGAACTATTCGGTCTTATTCAAGAACCGATGCAAAACGAAAAAACACCTTTTTATCCTCGTTCTCCATATGCTGTTGCAAAGCTATATGCTTATTGGATTTGTGTAAATTATAGAGAGAGTTTCGGAATGTTTACCTCAAACGGCATTCTATTTAATCACGAATCCCCAAGACGCGGCGAAACTTTTGTAACCAGAAAAATTACAATGGCCGCAACAAAAATAAAAATGGGGCTTCAAGATAAAATCTATCTCGGAAATCTAAATGCAAAACGAGATTGGGGACATGCTAAAGATTATGTTGAAGGTATGTGGAGAATTTTGCAACAAGAAAAACCTTCGGATTATGTTCTTGCAACAGGCGTTACAACATCAATCAGAGATTTTTGTAAAATGACATTTAATGAACTTGGGATAGATATTGAATTTGTTGGCGAAGGAGTAAACGAAAAAGGTATTGATAAAGCAACCGGCAAAACTCTCATTGAAGTTGATCCGAGATACTTTAGACCGGCAGAAGTCGATATATTACTCGGAGATAGTTCAAAAGCAAGAAAAGAACTCGGATGGAAACCAAAATATGATTTACAAATGATTGTTAAAGAAATGGTTGAAGAAGATTTGAAATTGGCAAAAAAAGAAAAAACTTTGAGAGATAACGGATACGAAGTTTTAATTCCACAGGAGGTTTAGTTGAAAAGGATTTTAGTTACCGGCGGAGCAGGATTTATTGGCAGCCACTTATGCAAAAGACTTTTGGAAGAAGGCAATGATGTTATATGCTTAGACAACTTTTTTACCGGTTCAAAAGATAATATCAGAGAGATGATTGGAAACAATCATTTTGAACTTGTAAGACACGATATTACAAAAGAATATTTTGCAGAAGTTGATCAAATATATAATTTGGCTTGCCCTGCATCACCACCACACTATCAATATAATGCAATAAAAACAATTAAGACCTCTGTCCTTGGCGTAATCCATATGTTAGGACTTGCAAAGCGCTGCAAGGCAACTATACTGCAAGCTTCAACAAGCGAAATATACGGAGATCCTCAAGTTCATCCGCAAGTAGAATCATACTGGGGAAATGTTAATCCTATAGGAGTCAGAAGTTGTTATGATGAGGGTAAACGTTGTGCAGAAACACTCATGATGGATTATCACAGACAAAATAAAATTGATACAAGAATAGTGAGAATTTTTAACACATACGGCCCGAATATGGATATGAATGATGGCAGAGTTGTCTCAAACTTTATAGTTCAAGCTTTGCAGAACAAAGATATTACAATATACGGAGATGGATCGCAAACTCGTTCTTTTTGTTATGTTTCAGATTTGATAGACGGCTTAATAAAAATGATGAATAATCCTCAAAAATTTATAGGGCCTGTTAATATCGGAAACCCGGCAGAAAGAAGTATTTTAGATTTTGCAAAATTGATTATTGAAATGACAAATTCAAATTCAAAAATAATATATAAACCCTTGCCGGGAGATGATCCCGCTCAAAGGAAACCGGATATTTCACTTGCAAAAAAAGAACTAAACTGGGAACCAAAAGTTGATATAAAAGAAGGGTTACAAAAAACAATAGAATATTTTGACAAAAAAATTAAGGAGAATAATTAATGAAAGTTTGTGTTATCGGAACAGGATATGTAGGATTAGTTGCAGGAACTTGTTTTGCAGAAATGGGAAACGAAGTTGTATGCGTTGATAATGACGAGAACAAACTGGAAAAATTAAAAAAAGGAATTGTTCCGATATATGAACCCGGCTTAGAAGCATTAATCAAGTCGAATGTTTCTGAAAAAAGACTTAGTTTTTCAAGTGACTTAGATAAAGCCGTAAAAGACTCTTTGGTTTGTTTTATCGCTGTCGGAACTCCTCAAAGTGAAGACGGTTCTGCGGACATGCAATATGTTTTGGCTGTTGCAGAAAGCATAGGAAAAGCAATTAACGGCTATAAAGTTATTGTAGATAAATCAACAGTGCCTGTAGGTACAGCTGAAAAAGTCACATCAATAATAAAACAATACACAAGTCATCCATTTGACGTTGTCTCAAATCCTGAGTTTTTAAAACAAGGTGCTGCTGTAGAGGATTTTTTAAAGCCGGATAGAGTTGTAATCGGTGCAGACTCAGAAAAAGCTCTTGAGATTATGCTAAATTTATATGATTCTTTTGTTAAAAATCAAAACCCTATAATAACAATGGATACAAAATCTGCAGAAATGGTTAAGTATGCATCAAATTCTTTTTTGGCGGTAAAAATATCTTATATAAATGAAATCGCAAACATTTGTGAAAAAGTTGGTGCAGATATAAACAAAGTAAGGCAGGGAATGTGTTCCGATTCAAGAATAGGTTCAAGGTTTTTATATCCCGGACTTGGGTACGGCGGAAGCTGCTTTCCTAAAGACGTGAAAGCATTAGCAAAAACAGCTTCTGATTACGGATGCGAATGCAAAATGATAAAATCAGCAGATGAAATCAACAAAAAACAAAGATTAATATTTATAGACAAAATACTAAAAAGATTTGGACAAGACTTAAACGGCAAAACTTTTGCTGTTTGGGGACTCGCATTCAAGCCTAATACAAACGATATGAGAGAAGCTCCGTCAATTACAATTATAAATGCATTATTGGAAAGAGGAGCAAAAGTCAAAGCTTTTGATCCGAAAGCTTATGATTCTGCAATGTCAATATTTAAGGACAAAATAGTCTATGGCGAAAATTCTTATTCCGTATTAAACAATACTGACGCACTGTTGCTCATTACAGAATGGAACGAATTTAGAAATCCTGATTTTGAAAAACTTAAATCATTGATGAGGAATCCAATCATTTTTGACGGCAGAAATCAGTATAA
>CACYCU010000012.1 GCA_902772945.1 uncultured bacterium
CCATGCCAGTCAATATGGTCTGGAGTAAGATTTGTAAAAACCGAAATCTTTGGTGTAAAAGTAGGACTGTACTCCAATTGAAAAGAACTGCACTCACATACGAAATAATCCAAACTTTCACCCAACAAGTCACAAGGCGGAACTCCATAATTTCCGCAAGGCAATGCCTTATATTTTGATGATAATATATGAGCAGTTAATGCAGTGGTTGTTGTTTTACCGTTTGTACCTGTTATTGCAATAAAAGGTTTTGTTGTATTTAAATATGCAAGCTCAATTTCAGAAATTACATCAATTTTTCTTTCTTTTAGCTTTTGCATTATTTCAGACTTTGGAGGAATTCCGGGACTTGTCACTGCAAATTCAGCATTCTCAATAAATTCATCACTATGACCGCCAAACTCAACATTTATACCCAAAGCTGTAACTTCATCAATTTTTTCACGGTCTTCAGACTTTTCTTCTCTATATTCAGTTATATAAACTTCAGCCCCGCGAGATTGCAAAAACTTTGCTGCAGATATACCGCTTTTTGAAAACCCTAAAACAAGAACTTTCTTATTTTCCATTATATTACACCTCTATTAATCAAAAATTGCAATACTACTGCTGATAATGAAAGAAAAGCTGAAACAGCCGCAAAGACAATAACAATTTTTTTCTCACTCCAATTACATAATTCAAAATGATGGTGAATAGGAGACATTTTAAAAACCCTTTTACCGGTTGTTTTAAAACTTGCAACCTGAATAATTACAGAAAGAGTTTCCATCACAAAAACACCTGCAATCAAAACAAGTAATATCTCAAATTTACCCATAACAGCAATAGTTCCAAGCAAACCACCAATAGCCAAAGATCCTGTATCACCCATAAAAACCTGAGCTTTTGGTTTATTATACTTCAGGAATCCTGCCAAAGCTCCTGCAACAGCAGCGGAAATAATTGCAGCCTCAGGTGATGCAAAATAAAGAGATATAACAGAACAAGCTAAAAAGGCAAAAACGCCTGTTGATGCAGCCAAACCATCCAGCCCATCCGTTAAATTATATGCATTTGAAGCTCCTGTAATAACAAAAATTGCAAATACGGGATACAACCACCCAAAATGCAATACGCAGTGTCCAAATGCAACATCACCAAATGAAGAATTTGTAATCATCAAATATAAAGTCGGAAGCATACCGATTGCTATTTGTCTTAACAATTTTCCTCTCGGTGTTAATCCATCATTTCCTTTTCCTTTAATTTTAATATAATCGTCTTGAAACCCTGCAAATGTATAAAACAACAAAGTTAACAAAATTATAAAAGAAAGAGTTGTTAGTCTTTGCGCCATAGCTAATGTAATAATTGATGCTAAAATAATTGCAAAAACAATAAATACACCTCCGGTTGTCGGAGTTCCCTGCTTTTTTGCATGCGCTTCAGGTGCACAATCTTTTACATATTGACCTATTGTTTTTTTCTTTAAAAAATCTATATATGGCACTCCGCAAAGTAAACATAATATCATACCAAGCAAAAATGCCGCCGCTAACATTATCATTTTTCGTTCCTTCTTATATTTTCAATTATTTCTTCAAATTTCATCGCTCTTGATGCCTTCAAAAATATTGTACAACCCTCATGAAGATTATCAAGAATGTAACGAGATGTTTCAAGGTTATTGTCAAAATGTTTTACAAACAAACCTTTTTCAGCCAACTCCTGTCCTATATATAAAGCCAAGTTCCCGACTGTAATAAATTTAGCTTTTTTATTTTTAAACTTGCTTGCAATAAATTCACCAACTTCTCTGTGAAATTCAATTTCATTTTTTCCAAGTTCACCCATGTTGCCCAATATAACAACAGGATTGCTATATAAATCCAAAAATGTTGATACAGCAGCTTTCATGGATTCAGGGTTTGCGTTGTAGCTGTCGTTTATAATGTTAAATTCTCCTATCTTTTGAACTTCCCAACGTTTTTCAATCGGTTTATATTTGGACAAACCGGATCTTATCTGTTCATATGATAATCCAAGTTTCTGGCCTAAATTTATTGCTGCCAACGAATTTTCTACATTATATTCGCCCTCAATACTTAATTCATATTCTTTATCTTTATACAAAAATCTTGAGTATCCTTCCTTTTTATCAAGAATTTTTACGTCACTAATTGAATAAAATATTTTTTCACCTTCAAAATTTGCAAATTTTTTAATTCTGTTATTATCATGTGCAACTAGCGCTTTGTTCAAATATTTCGTAATTTCGCATTTTGCCTTTGCTATATTGTCGAGACTGCCAAGTCTTCCGATATGCGCAGAACCAGCGTTTGTAATAACAGCATAATCGGGTTGAGCATATTTTGTAATAAGCTCTATCTCACCCAAACCTCTCATTCCCATTTCTACTATAAGAATCTCACAATCATCAGGCATAGACATAACAGTCTGACAAAACCCTATTTCATTATTATGGTTTGAAAAAGTTTTATGCGTTTTAAATTTTTCAGATAACACAGAATATATCATCTCTTTTGTTGTTGTTTTACCAGAACTGCCAGTTACACCAACAACAATTGGATTAATTTTATTTCTCACATAATTTGCAAGTTTTAAATATGCAGTTAATGTATCATCTACTTTTATTGCAAACTCGCAAGGTTTTTCTTTAGTATAAAAACAGCCCGAAGCACCAGCTTCTATTGCTTTACTGCAAAAATCTTCTCCGTCAAAACTTGCACCTTTTAACGGAAGATATAAATCACCCTGCTTTATCGTTCTTGTATCAGTTGATATCTCGAATTCTTCATTACCCTTTATATTCTCATTACACAGCGCAAAGCCAATATCATCTAAACTTAATTTCATATCTCTCCTCACTTTATTATTTTACCCCAAATAAGGCATTAAAAGCCCAAAGTTAATAAATGTTAATAGTACTTGACAATAAGATGTGCCTATCAGATAATAACAGATGTATTAGTATGCGGTAAATCGTTCGATAAACACCCCGTAGCCGAAATTTTATGTGGGTGTACGATACCCAAAAAGAAAGGATAATTAAAATGTTCGCAATTGTAGAAACAGGCGGAAAACAATATCAAGTTGAAGAAGGAAGATATCTTGATGTTGAATTATTAGACGGCGAAAAAGATTCAAAAATTGTTTTTGATAAAGTCGTAATGATAGTAAACGGTAAAAAATCTAAAGTAGGTCAGCCATACGTTGCTGGTGCATCTGCTGAAGGTACAATCGTAAAACATGACAAAGCAAAAAAAGTTATTGTTTACAAACAAAGACCTAAAAAGGGCTACAGAAGAAAACAAGGCCACAGACAAGGCTTTACAAGAGTAATGATTTCTAAAATCAGAACATCTGCTCAAAAGAAAGCTGAAACTGCAACAGAAGAATAAAATAAAACCCCATCCTCGCCCCTGCTGGAGAGGGAAGAATTTCTTAACGAACAAAGTGAGTTTAGAAATTCGGGTGAGGGGTAAATAAAATAAAA
>CACYCU010000013.1 GCA_902772945.1 uncultured bacterium
GATCGCCTTTATCAAAATTGATGTGAAGTTTCCCTGCATAATCGTTGTAGTGCATAGGTTTTTCTACGTATATATCTATTCCGTCCATAGCGTCAACTATTTCTTTAACTGCATTATCGTGAACCATTATGTATCTGTCGATATGAACTCCGAGTGTTTCTTCAATTGTTCTTTTTGTCATATCAATTCCGCCGATTGCGTGTGCAGAATTGATTTTATTTACTCCATTGTTTCTCGGTAAATATACTTTACTGTCTCTTGGAATTGATATTGCATTTATGGATTTGTTTCTCGGGTCTATATTAACAAGTATTATTGTGTCTGTTCTTGTGCCAGTCCACAAATCTTTCGGATTTTCACTTGCATCTACACCCAGAAACAATATGTTTTGTCGTCTTAAACCAAACGGCAAAATAAAGTCCGCGTGTTCTTTGTTCTTGTTGCTTTCTGTTAGTTGTTTAAATATCTTAGTAATAACAGCATCTTCTCCGAACGTATTTACAAAAAATTCGTCATTACCTGTCAAAGCAAAAAAACCAAAAACAATTCCGACAATAACGATAAAAATACCTATCAAAACTTTTGCGAAAGAATTTTTTTCTTCTTTTGTCTCTTTTACTCGTTTTATAAAAGCTGCTGTTCTTTCTTGTCGGGTTGTTTTATTAGTCATGATATAATCCTTTTAAATAACTTTAACTAAATATGTAGATACAAGTGTAAAATATATTGCCAATCCTAACACATCAATTGTTGTAGCAATCACAGGACCTGATGCTACAGCCGGATCAACTTTTATAGCTTTTAGTGCAAACGGAGTAAATGTTCCGATAATTGTAGCCATTGTCATATTTATTGCCATTGCAAGTCCTACAATTGCACCTAATTCTATATTATGCTGCCAGCCCCAAGTTACGCAAGTTACAAGTATTCCAAAGAAACTTCCAATAGCTAATCCAATGAAGGTTTCTCTAAGCAAATAGTGCATTGCCGAACTTAATGTAACCTGACCTGTTGACAAACCTCTTACCATAAGTGTAATACTTTGCGTTCCAATGTTTCCGCCCAAACCAGCCAACAATGGCATAAATATTGCGACAACAGGTAATATATCTATTGTATGATTAAAATGATTGCTGACATTTACAGCAATAAATTCTCCGATAAGCGTTATAAAAAGCCAAGGGGTTCTTGCTCTGATAGCATTAAATATATTACCGGAAAGAATTTCGTCTTCATCAACGACTTCGGTCGAAATACCTGAAGATTGATAGATTTCTTCGGTTGTTTCTTCTTCAAACAAATCGTGAACGTCATCCCAAGTAATCATTCCCTTTAAACGGTTATAAAGGTCAACTACAGGAAGTGCGTTATATTGATATTTCATAAATTCATCAATTATGTAATCACTATAATCATCAACATGAAGTTTTACAATATCTGAAATCATTATATCTTCAACTTTTTGCATAATTGGTGATGTTAGAAGCTTTCTTAAAGAAACAACACCTAAAAGGTGATTCTGTTTGTCTGTAACATATACATAATAAAGTTCCATATTGTCTTTTTCTGCTTTAATTCTGATGTGATTTAATACATCTTGAACACTCATGTCTGAATTTACCGTTAAAACAACAGGGTTCATAATACCGCCTGCGGTATTTTCGTTATATGTTAATAATTCTCTTACTTCTTCTGAAAATTTATGAGGAAGTTTGTCTAAATATGTTTCACTCTCATCTTCCTCCATATCACCAAGGACGTCAGCAGCGGCGTCATGAGGTAATTGTGTCAAAATCTGAGATGCCAAATTTTCATCTATATCACTCAATAGTTCAACTTGCATTTGAGGCGGCAAGTATTCCATTAAATCGGCAGCTTTTTCGACTTCAAGCAATTTAAAGCATCGGAGTCTTTCATCGGGTTTCAATTCCTGAAATATATCCGCTAAATCTGCAACGTGATACCCGTTCAGCTCTTCTTTGAGCTGATTTAGGGTTTCATCATCCATTATTTCTCTTAATCTTTCAATAATGCTTTGAATGTTCATATTCATATTATATTACAAACATCATATATCTTGCATAATATGTTTGTAGTAGAATAATCATACAGGAGAGAATTATGATAAAAGATTATTTTATAAACAGTATTGAGAATGCAATATTTGAAGCTATTAAAGAAGGCCAATTAGGGCAAATGCATGAATATTCAAAAGGAACGCTTGCTGTTGAACGTCCGAAGAATTCTGAATTCGGAGATTTTGCCGTAAATGTATCTTCATTGGCCAGATTCGCCAAAATAGCACCGCCTCAAATTGCAAATGCAATTTTAAAGTATGTAGAAAAACAAGATAATGAATACTCTGTTATTGGCGGATTTATAAATTTTAAAGCAGGAAATAAACTTTTATCGGAGTTGGTTGAAGAAATATTTAAAAAAGATAAAAATTACGGAAAACCTGAAAATGTAAAAACCGAAAAAATAATACTTGAATACATTTCAGCTAATCCCACAGGCCCGTTTCACATAGGACATGGCAGATGGGCCGCTATGGGTTCGGTTTTGGCAAATCTTTTAAAATTTTATGGTCATGATGTGTATCAAGAATTCTATATTAATGATGCAGGTTCTCAAATACAAAAATTAGGACGCTCTCTTGTAATAAGAGTAAAGCAGGAACTCGGAGAAAAAGTCGATTTCCCTGAAGATGAGGAAGAAAGAAAAAATTATTATCCGGGAGATTATTTAATTCCTGCTGCAAAAGATTTTTTAAAGAAATTTCCGGATACAAATCTTTCAACTATTAAAGATATAGAGCTTTCAACTTTCTGTGATTTTGCAAAAGAATATGAAGAAAAAGTACAAAGAGATTTGTTAGATAAGTTGCGAGTTAAGTTTGATAATTTTTATTCTGAATTAACTTTACATAATTCAGGAAAAGTCGCTCACTATGTTCAAAAGCTCGTCGATTCCGGAAAAATATATGAAAAAGACGGTGCTGTATGGTTCAAATCTTCTGATTACGGTGACGACCAAGATAGAGTAATTAAAAAAGTAGACGGATCAAATACGTACTTAACTGCAGATATCGCTTATCACGCTGACAAACTTGAAAGAGGTTTTGACAGAATGATTGATATTTGGGGTGCTGATCACCACGGATATGTAGCGAGAGTAAAAGCTTCACTAGAGGCTTTAGGATATGATCCCGATAAACTTGAAATTTTATTGGGACAACTGGTAAATCTTGTAATTAACGGAAACGAAGTCAGAATGGGTAAACGTAAAAATATGGTTACTTTAGAAGATTTGGTTGATGAAGTCGGTGTTGATGCTACAAGATTTTGGATGTCAATGAGAAATATTGATACAACTTTGGATTTTGATATTGAACTTGCAAAAACTAATACGGATGAAAATCCGGTATTCTATGTTCAATATGCACATGCCAGAGCTTGTTCTATTTTAAGAAATGTAGTTGCCGAAAAAATAAATACTGAAACAGGCGAAAAAACTTTGGCTCCTATGAATGAAGATGAATTGTCAACTTTGTTAAATGATTTTGATTCATCAAAAGTATTGCCAACAATCGATACTGCTAAAAAGTTGATATTGAAACTTGAAGAATACAAATCAGTTATAAAAAATTCTGCAGAATCAAGACAAGTTTATACAATATGTCGTTATGTACAGGAACTTGCAAGCGAATTTCATTCATTCTACAATGCAAATCGCGTAATTTCCGAAGATAAGAAAATGATGCAGGCAAGAGTTTCTCTTGTTTGGGCTGTAAAGACAGTTTTGAGAAATGCTTTAGAAGATATATTAGCTGTTAGTGCACCTGAAAGAATGTAGCTGTTAAATTACAATTTCTTGTTCGTTTTTGTAAATAACATAACCCAAATTAGCCTTGGGCGGTTTTTTGATGAATTTTCTTTTGGTGTATATTACACCAACTTTGGATGATTTTGAGGCTTTTGAATATTCTTTTGCAAGTTCTGCACATTTTAGCAGAATTTCATCAGATGGGTTTGGACAACGTAAAAGGACATGAGAACCTGCACAATCTTTTGTATGAAACCAAAAATCTTCATCTTTAGATAATTTAGAAACTATATAATCATTTTGTTTGTTATTTCTGCCGACATAGACTTTATATCCGTCAATTTCAAGTTCTAAAGGTTCAGTTGTCTTGTGTGATTTTTTTTGAATTTTGTCAGGTTCTATCTCTAATCCTATTTCAGCAAGTTCTTCAATAGAATTTGCAATATCTATAGAATATAAAATTTGTTCCAGATATGTTATATTATTTTTTAAATTTTCTGAAAGTTCAGTGAGTTTTAAAACAGAATTTTTACCTTTGTTATATAGCTTATAAAATTGGTTTGCATTATCTTTTAGTGTTTTTGTTTTATCAAGAGTGATTACTATGTTTTTTTCGTTTTCATAATCAAAAACTTTTATTGACTGGGAATAATCTTTAAAATTATATAAATTAGCCATTATAAGATCTCCGTAGAGTCTGTATTTATCAGAATCAAATTCTTTATCAAGTTTGTACTGCATTTTTGAAAGAGAATTTTTGTCTTTTTTTAGTTTTCTGTTTATTATTTGTTTGTATTTTTCTTTGGTAGAATGAATTTTTTCATCATAAATTATCTGAGCATAATAATTATCTATTTCAGAATTTGGTTTATCAGAAAATGTGTTTGATGTGCAGTACCACTTGGTTGGAGAATTTGGAGGGTAAGTATATGGCAGAGTTCCGGCGAGTTCGCGTTCTCTGCTTTTATCGGCTCCAACATTGTGAGCACAACCCAGTATGATATTTGTGTCATAGTTGTATAAAATTATGTTTGAATGTTTACCCATTAATTCTATTGCAAGGCAGAGATAAATTTTTTCAGAAATTTCATTGAAAGTTTCAATATATAACTCTAATATTCGTTCGTATTTTGGTTGATTAACTTTGCATATTACAGAATTTTCCAAATATTTTCTTAACAGCATACAAAACATTGGCGGTTTTGACGGTATTTCAATAAGTCTTTTTTCTTCGTTGCCTTTAGACATAAAGCAAACATGATAATATTGAGGATTTATGTTTAAGTAAAGTTTTTTAGTTTCCCCGGATTTTCTTATCGAAAATATAAAATCACGTCTTGTTGGCTGTTGAATTTTTTGAATTCTCGCCCCTGTTAAAAATTCGGAGTTTTCTTTAAGCCATTTATTTAAGGTTAAGCTATCAAATGAAATCATAAATTGATTTTATAATAAAAAAATGTAAAAATCTTTTCAGATATAAAGATTTGATGTAGAATTTTTTTATGGCAAAAGTTAAATCAAAATGGGTATGTACTGAATGCGGATATGAAACAGCAGGATATTTAGGGAAATGTCCGGAATGCGGTAGCTGGGGAAGTTTGGTTGAAGAAACTCAGTTTGTTTCTTCAAAAGATTCAAAAACGCAGGATGAATTTATAAATAGAGAAAAACCGGAACTTTTAAAAGATATTCAAATTGGAGAAGAAGTTCGAGTTTCTACAAACATTTCAGAATTTGACAGGATATTAGGAGGGGGACTTGTCCAAGGGTCAATTACCTTAATTGCAGGAGATCCCGGAATCGGTAAATCTACAATCTTGCTTCAAACAAGTGGTGAACTTTGTAAAAACAATAAAAAAGTTTTGTATATTTCTGCAGAAGAAAGTGCAAGTCAGCTAAAACTGAGAGCTCAGCGTCTTGATATAAATTCTGATAATCTTTATATATATCCTCAAACATCTTTAGAAAGCATAAAAGCGCAAATTGAGGAAACCTTGCCTGATGTTGTTGTGGTAGATAGTATTCAAGCTATATATTCACAAAATATTTCTTCATCAGCAGGAAGTGTTTCTCAAATTCGAGAATGCTGTAATATACTGATGCAAATAGCAAAATCAAAAAATATAACAGTTCTTGTCATAGGTCATGTGACAAAAGACGGAAGCATAGCAGGTCCAAAAGTTTTGGAACACATGGTTGATACTGTTATATATTTTGAAGGTGACAAGTATAAATCGTACAGAATGCTTCGTTCTATGAAAAACAGGTTTGGAAATACATCAGAAGTTGGTATTTTTGAGATGCATTCAAACGGGTTGCAGGAAGTAAAAAACCCAAATGAGCTGTTTTTGAATGAACGCTCTCAAGTTGCAGTTCCGGGGAGTGCGATAATTGTGACAAACGAAGGAACACGTCCTCTATTAGTTGAAATACAGGCTTTGGTCGGAACTACACCCTATCCAAGTCCAAGACGAGTTACAAATGGGGTTGATACAAGCAGGGTTCTGCAAATTCTTGCTGTACTGGAAAAAAGGGTTGGACTGAATCTTTCAAAACAGGATGTTTATGTAAATGTAACAGGCGGAATTGATGTTTCAGAACCGGCAGCAGATTTAGGGATAGCACTTGCAGTTGCAACTTGTGCAAGAGATGTAGTTGTCGATCCTCAAACTGTTATTATTGGCGAAATTGGTCTTTCCGGAGAAATTCATCCCGTAAACAATATTGAAAAGAGGTTAAATGAAGCTGTGACATCAGGATTTAAAAAAGCAATTATTCCTTTTGCTAATAAAATTGATTATGAAAAAATCGATATTGTTCCTGTAAAAAGGCTTATTGATGCTATATCAGCTTGTGTGTCAAAGGTTTAGCCGTAGATTTTTGCTTTTACTGCAGATTCTTGAGACATTTTCTTTAAGAGTTTTTCTGCAGGTGTCTTTTTTCTGAATAGGTTTAAAAACCATATTTTAGCAAGATGCATTCCTGTTTTTGAAAAAAGCGGAACAGAGATTCTTGGTTTTTGTAATTGTTGTAAAAGTTCAAAGTTATTTACAGCTTCAGCAGCATATTCTTTTGTAGCAGTTTTAAAACCCTTATAGTCACCCATCGCAGCGGAAAATATTTGTTGTGAACGAAGAGAGTCTAATTTTTTTATTATTAAAGCTTTGTTCGGATTTATTTTTATAACCATTATTTACTCCTTATTTTTTGCAACTCCGGGGGCATCTTTCAGTACAAAAGGTCTTACAAAAGCCCAAGTTCCATACATTGAAGCCAACAATCCCCCAGCCATTAAACTTTTAAAAGTTTTAGGTTTTTGCTTCCTGTCAACAAGCCCGCCAAGTGTAACAAGTGTTGTCCCTGTCATAACTCCAAGATACCCTTTAAAAATAGTCCTTGGTACGACTACAGTATCTGTCATATCTGCGCTGTTTTTTGTGGCAGAATGAATTTTGTCTATAAAAGAATTTCCCTTGAAGCTTACTAAAGATACCTTTTGCATAAACATTATTTAACATAATTGTTTTAAATTTTCAATATTATTATTAATTATTTCTTAATAATTCAAACGGTATAAACCTCTTGATTAAGAATTTTGTTAATGCTACCCTTGACATGTTAGAGCTTTACTAAAAGAAAGGAAATTATTTATGGTAAACGTAGCAATTAACGGATTCGGCAGAATCGGTAGAAATACTTTGAGAGCCGCAATCAGAGAAGGTATTTTTGAC
>CACYCU010000014.1 GCA_902772945.1 uncultured bacterium
ATTAATAAAAAAAAAAAAAAAAAAGAAGAAAAAAATACTAAAATAAATATAATTCTAGCTGTTTTATTGTTAGTTATTGCTTTAGTATTGGGTGCTATTGCATTTTTTAATAGAATAAATCCTAATATCTCGATTTTTGACAGCTATAATTCTCAAGAAACAGAAACCCCGAAAAACACGCATGATTCCGCAGAAAATATTAAAGATGCAATAGAATTATACAAAGCAGAAAAATATGATGATGCTGCAGTATTATTTCAGCAAGAGATAGATTTTAATAATGATCCAGAGGCCTATTATTATATGGCAGAAATTTATAAAAGCCGCGGATATACAAAACTTGCGATAAAAACATATAAGGCTGCGGATTCGTACAAAACAAATTATTATGAAGCTAAAAAACGTTTAGCTCAAACATGTTTTTATGATTACTTAGACAGAGATGAAGCTCTAAAATACGGAGAAGAAGCCCTACAGCTAAATAAGCAGGATATAGAACTCTTGGAAACAATGGTTGACGTATATAAAAGCAAAGGCGAAATTGAAAAAGTAATATCAATCTACAAAGATATAGTCAAAATTGATAGCAGTAATTATAATGCAAATTTATATTTGGCAAATTATTATTATCTGGACAAAAAATATAGAGAAGCAATTCCATACATAGAAAATATGCTAAAAAAGGAATATAATACCAATGTGGCATATACACTGGCGTTTTGCTATGTAGATATTGAGTATTATACAAAGGCTATGGAAACTCTTGATAAAATTATTGCAAAAGATAGTTATGAGGCTTCTTACGCACAGTATTTAAAAAATAACATTTCGGTGCTTCGCGATCAATACAGACAGGCGCATCAAACATCTGTTGAACAAAAAAATGAAACTATATCAAAAGTTCTAAAAGATGCCGAGCAAAAAGCAAAAGAAGAAGCTTTGCAAAATAATTAGTGCCTGAATTAATGATATATGGCAGCTTTAATAAATCTTAACAAAAAAGACAATTTCTTTTTGTGAAAATTTTTTATTAAATTATAAACACGTTGGGGAAATTTATGAGATTTGGGGATTATCAATTAAAGTTGTCAGGTTTGGCATTGCCAAAAACCGAACAAAAAGAACAGCAAGACAAATATAATGAGCCGATTATTAAAACTGAAGGCAAAAAAGAAAATTTAGACAAATTGCCTCAAGGCTATGCTATTGAGAAACAAAGCGATGATGATACAGATTTAGACAATAACCAAAGTAATGCAAATCCTGTAGTTAATAATAATGACACGGATGATGATACAGATGTTGATTCTACAAATGAAAATACTCAGGATACCGATATTACGGCTGAAGAACCGGCTGATAATGATGAAGAAAATCCTGAAGGTAAAATTGATCGCAAAATTGATACTTCTGCAAGAATACATGCACCAAAGAGTATTGCAGAGCATAAACCTGATTCAAAAGCTACTGAAATAGGAATGGCCGTTGAATCTGCCATATTTTATACTCAAAATAATGATGATAAGGATGCAGATTACTACATAAACGCATTTAACAGCTTACAAAATGGCGGTACTGAATTTATTGATGAAGTGCCTGAAAAAACTCATATATATGGCAATGTAACATACGAATTTGCAAAATATCAAACAAAAAACGCTGATGGTAGCGAATATAAAGTAAATACAAAAGTCTATCAAGGAATTTTTGGCGGTACATATGGAAAAAAATATGATAATGGTTCATCTTTTAAAATGGTTGGTTACGCCTTTACAAACAAAACTGATGATAAATATATAAATGTTGCATCGGCAAAACAGCCTGAAACTCAAGAAACTGATTTATCTCAGGAAGTACAAGAACAGCAAATAGATACACAAGAACAGCCGACTGATGAGCAAAATCAACAGACTGATATTCAAGAAGAAATTTTAGAGGATTATGTCGAAAAGGAATATAATGAGAAATCTGCCGATTATAAGGCATTTTTAGCTGCTCAGTATAAATTTTCAAATAACGATAAAATAACTGCTTCAGCGTCATATTTCTTTGACGGTTCAAAGGATTCAAGATATGATGGGATGCTGAAATGGGAATCATATAAACATCGTATGTTTGCTCAAGGTAATATAACAGGTTATTATAACAGACCACATGAAGAATTCGATATATATGGAGATGATGGAAAAAAGGGAACTCGTAGATCTGTTATAACTAATTTTAAATTTGGTTTTAATCACGAAATGGATGCTGATAATGCTGAAGAACCTCAATTGCAAAATTCGGCAGAAGCAGAAGAAAATCAAAATGCTGCTACTCCGACAGACAAATCCGAAAATACAAAAGGATGGAGCAGGTTAACAAAACCTTACATTATATCGGATATTATAGGTGAAAGCTACGAAAATGGTGTAGGTACTGAACAATATTTCAGAAAAAAATCAGAGGATTCAAATTTAGAAATAAATTCTTTTGCCCAATATTCTATTAAAATTGTTCCGGGAGAAGAAAAAGA
>CACYCU010000015.1 GCA_902772945.1 uncultured bacterium
AGAAAAAAATCTTGCGAGAATTAAAGCAAAACAAGAAAAATTACACGCTGAAGCTCTTGAAACAGCTAAGAAAATTGAAGAATTCGGCAAACTTGAACTATCTGCTAAAGCCGGTGAATCAGGTAAATTGTTTGGTACAATTACAACTAAAAAATTAACTGAAGAATTAGCTTCTAAAGCAGGTATAGAAATCGATAGAAAGAACGTTTCTCTAAACGCTCCTATCAACAAAATCGGCGAATATACAATGCTTATCAAATTAACTTCAAAAGTTAAATGCGAATTGGCAGTTGTTGTTACAGCTTCAGAAGTTTTGAAAGAATCTGTTGAAGAAGAAGTTGAAGAAACAACAGAAGCATAATGACAACAAAAATTTCTGGATTAACATTAGAATGTTTAGCTGTTGGCTCTTTACCATATGTTGATTTAGAAAAGGCTATGGATGTTGTTAAAGAAAATTTTGAAACAATTCCTTTTTGGCCGCAATTAACAAATTTAAAAGAAGACATGATTAACCAGTTTAATATGTCTTCTTTTTGTTCCGCAAGTTTTCCAAAATTCATTGAACTTTTAAAAAAGACCAAACCCAAATTTGCAAAAGGACAACTGACAGGCCCGTATACACTTTCTACAGAACTTAAAAACGATAATATTATTGAAAATTTAATAAAAATAGCAAATTTTCAAATCAAACAGATAAAATATGCATCAAAAAACACTATACCGATAATTTTTATTGACGAACCTGATTTGGCAAATCTCAACGGTAATATACCTTCACTAAACATTCTATCAAATTTCATAAAACAAAATGGTGCAATATGCGGGATTCACTGCTGTGGAGCTTTTAACTGGAATATCCCAATAAATTCCGGTGCAAATATAATAAGCTTCGATGCATACAATTATATGGATAATTTTTTGTTATACCATAAAGAAATAAAAAATTATCTTGAAAATAACGGAAAAATTGCTTGGGGAATTGTTCCAACAGACAACGAAACTATAAAAACAATTGAAAAATATATTCTTATTGAAAATTTTGAAAAAGCTGTAAATTATTTGACCAAAAACGGAATTGATGAGAAAATTATTATAGAAAATTCTATGATAACGCAATCTTGCGGAGCAGGAAAATTGAACGAAGAATTAGCCTCTAAGGCTATGAAATTAACTAAAGAGATATCACACATTTTGCAAGAAAGGTATTATGACATTTAAACTGGCAATTACAGGAAAAAGCGGGAGCGGAAAAACAACAGTTGTAAAAGCGTTTATGAGAATTTTTCAAGAATATTTTCCTGAAAAATCTATTTTGCTTTTTGATAACGATTTGACAAGCGAACTCGGGCACAGTTTTGGACTTGATATAAGAAACACCATTTACGGTATAAGAAGCGGAAAACACGAATATAAAACAGGAATACCCGAAGGAATGACAAAACAAGAGTTTGTCGAATGGGCGATGGAAGATATTGTTGTATCTTTATACGAAAATGTTGACATAGTAGTATCTTGGTTTGTCGGCTCAAAAGATTGCAGATGCCCTATTACAGAACAAATTAATGATGCTGTTTTAAAACTTATTGAACGTTATGATATAGTTATATTTGATTGTGAATTTGATTTAAAATATTTAAATCAACTTGTAGACACTGATATTGATACAACTCTTATTATTGGAAATCCCAGTGCAGAAAGTGCACATTTGGCAAAAAGAATTGAAGAATTTAGTTCAAAATATGCAGCAGGAAACCAACTTGGAGTTATAATTAACAGAGTAAACAATACAGATTTGACCTCTGTATACGAATTATTAAAACAATACGATTTGGATGTATTAGGAGTAATCCCCACAGACAGTAATATCAATCCTATCGAACGAGATTCCAAAATTATACAAGAGGCTATAAAACAATTTTATTTCAGACTTAATCTTCCGCAGGTGAGAGAATGACAATAATTTTAGACGGCAAAAAATTACGAGACAAAATCTTTAAAGATTTGAAAGCTAAACTGGATAAGATGAACAAAAAGCCCACTCTTGCAGTTATAATTGCAGGAGACAATCCGGCAAGCAAAATTTATGTAAACAATAAAAAGAAAACTGCCGAAAACTTAGGTATAAATTCTTTTGTAACAGAGTATCCTTCAAATGTTACGGAAGAAGAACTTTTATCAAAAATAAAAGAACTGAATTCTGATAAAAATATTACGGCAATACTTGTTCAGCTGCCTTTGCCATCTCACATCAACAAATCAAAAATTCTTAATTCCATATCACCGGAAAAAGATGTTGACGGCTTAACAACATATAACAGCGGAAAACTTTTTTCGGGCGAAAAGCCATTTGTATATCCTTGCACCCCAAAAGGGATTTTGCTTTTGTTAGATGAATACGGTATTGAGCTTGAAGGAAAACATGCAGTTGTAATAGGACGTTCAAGTTTGGTCGGCAAACCTGTTGCACAAATGCTTTTGAACCGCAATGCAACAGTAACTATTTGTCATAGCAAAACAAAAAATCTCGCCGACATAACAAAAACTGCTGATATATTAATTTCAGCAGTGGGAAAAAATATTGTAGGGGAAAAATATATAAAAAATAATTGTGTTGTTATTGATGTTGGAATTTTTAGAGATGAGTTTGGAAAACTCAGAGGTGATGTTGATTTTGATGGCGTTTCAAAACACGCATCATACATTTCACCTGTACCCGGCGGGGTTGGCCCAATGACGATTGCATCATTGATGATTAATACTTTGGAGCTTTTTGATAATGCGAATAAAGATTGCTAGAACGCATGCGCCAGTTCATTAACGTTTTGCAGTCGTACATTCAAGCATTAATGTTCGCTATCCGCCGATTAAGTTAAGTGCGCAAGAAGACTTAATATTACTTGTTACCAAGTTCTTCAAGGACGATATCTCGTTTTCCATCAAGCTTATTTGCGAATCAAGAGAATCCTGTCTTGTTTCAAGATACGATTCCTGCTGTTGAAGTGCAAGATAAGTCGGATCATCATCCGTATCAATTTCTGCATCTTCAAGTTCCTGAGCTCTATAGCCCATCTGTTTTGTAATGAAGTTTGCTCTGCTCATTACCAGAGTCTGTTCAAATTGCAATTGGCTTTTTTGCAATGTGAATAAATTCTTTTGTGCATCAATAGCTAAAAAAGTCATCTCATCTCTCCTTATGTTTTTACTCTCTTACACATGTAAAGTATTTTGAGATTTCCGAATTTCACAAAAGATTTTATTTGTTACATTTGTTAACAATTAAAATTATTCTAAACCGATTTGCGCAGATTCTCTGTTTAACAATTCCATATATTTTTTATTATAATCTTCGGCAAAGGCAATCGCAGCAACTCTTGCACTTTCTACTCCTCCGTTTTCGTCAGCATAAAAGCGCTTTGCAAATGTTATTTTCTTCAAGCCCAATCCGTTGTTATTTTTAAAAACAATTGCATTATATTCATAAAACTGCTTGTCAGAAGGAAAAGTCAACACACCGACCGTTGCAGCTTCCGGATACACTAAAACAGATGCTCCAGGATTTTCTGATTGTA
>CACYCU010000016.1 GCA_902772945.1 uncultured bacterium
GTTCGCTTGCAGCTTGCGAAGGCGCATTGCTTATTGTTGATGCAACACAGGGTGTTGAGGCGCAAACATTAGCTAACGTTTATCTTGCTATAGAACAAAACCTTGAAATTATTCCTGTAATTAATAAAATAGATCTTCCTTCAGCTGATGTGGAAAGGGTTAAAGAAGAAATAGAAGAAGTTTTGGGAATTGATGCATCTATGGCAATTCCTGTGAGTGCAAAGGCCGGTATCGGTATAGATGAAGTTTTGGAAGCTGTTGTAGATTTTATTCCGCCGCCTGTTGATAATTCAGAAAAACCTTTGCGTGCTCTTGTTTTTGATAGCGCATATGATCAATATTTGGGAACACTATGTTTCTTTAAGATTATTGACGGAAAAATGAGACTTGGCGATAAGGTCAAATTTATGGCGTCAGGAAAAGAATACGAAATTGTTGAACTTGGTTATCAAACGCCTATGCGTAAACAAGTGGATGAGCTTGTTTGCGGTGATGTAGGATATTTTGCAGGGTCAATAAAAGAGTTGACAAGATTTGTAGGTGATACTGTTACAACAGTTGAAAACTCTGCAAAAGAGCCGTTACCGGGTTATAAAGAAGCTTTACCAATGGTATTTTCCGGAATGTATCCGGTTGACAATGAAGATTATGCGGATTTGAAAGAAGCTTTAGAAAAACTTCAACTCAGTGATAGCAGTATAACTTTTGAACCTGAAACATCAAGCGCTTTGGGATTTGGTTTTAGATGCGGATTTTTAGGGATGCTTCATATGGAAATTGCTCAGGAGAGATTAGAGAGAGAATATGGGCTTTCGCTTGTAACCACAGCACCTTCCGTAGTTTATAGAGTTTACAAGACGAATGGTGAAATGGTGGAAATTGACAACCCTGCAAATCTTCCGCCTGCGCAAACAAGAGATTATATAGAAGAACCTTATGTAAAAGTTCAGATTATTGCGCCGAACGATTATGTCGGAACTTTGATGGATTTGGCACAGACTAAACGGGGAATTTTTGTTAATATGTCATATATCGACAAAGTAAGGGCAAGTTTAGAATACGAAATTCCTTTAAGTGAGGTTATTACAGATTTTTATGACCAATTAAAATCCAGAACAAAAGGTTATGCAAGCATGGACTATGAATTTAAAGATTACAAGCGATCAAAGCTTGTAAAACTGGATGTTATGCTTGCCGGTGAAATTGTGGATGCCTTGTCAGTAATATGTCATGAGGATAATGCATTTTATATCGGTCAAAAATTAACAACAAAATTGAAAGAAATAATACCCCGTCAATTGTTCGAGGTTCCAGTTCAAGCAGCTATTGGCGGCAGAGTAATTGCCAGAACAAATATAAAAGCAATGCGCAAAAACGTATTGGATAAATGTTATGGTGGTGACATTACACGTAAGAGAAAACTTCTTGAAAAACAGAAAAAAGGCAAAAAACGAATGAAATCAATCGGCCGCGTAGAAGTTCCGCAAGAAGCCTTTATGGCCGTTTTAAGTCTTGATGACGAATAATTTCTTCAGCCTTTATAGCTGCTGCTGTTCTGTTTGTAACTCCGAGTTTTTTGTATATTTGTGAAAGATGTGCTTTTACGGTATGAGAAGTTATAAATAGCATTTTAGCGATTTCTTTGTTTCCCAGTCCTTTTACGACAAGTTTTAAAACATCAGCTTCTCTTTTTGTGATGTCATCTTTTTTCTTTTTCATAATTCTCTCCGATTTAATAATAGCAAAATCAATATTAATAAAACTATTAGCCAAAGGTGTACTTTTTTCGCTATTTTTCAAACTGCAAATGAAGTTTCAAATATTTACTTATGTAAAGAAATGTTACAAAAATTATAAAAAGTATATACGATTTACGCAATTTTTAAATACAAAAATACTTTATTAAAGTATGGAAATCAATTAATGGAAATTTAAGAGATTTAAGAGAAAATAGAGAAAGTATAATATAAGGAGATAGGAACATGGATCAACTTGGTGGATTGAATGCAACAGCAGCAGCCAAATATCTGGCAAACGTTAATAAAACAGGTGCTACAGTTGATGTACAACAATTATTTAATGTAGCAGGAGCAAAAGTTTCTAAACCGGATTTTAACGATCCGCAGACAAGAATCGAAGCTCGAGTCGGAGCTTTTGCAAACAATTTTATGAATACATTATTAGAAGATGGTGGTGTATTTAATTGGACAATCTAAAAATTTAAATATTCAAAAATTTAAAAAAGACCGAGAAATCGGTCTTTTTTTGCAACAAAATATTATATTTGTTGCAAAAATATGTTAATATTTCTTAATATTTAAGATTAAATATTAAAGTTTTTCTTTTCATGTGCCGTAGTTCATAATGTGAGTAAATGATAAACGGAAAGACGGTGAATGGAAATGAACAAAATAAATAACCAAAATCTGGAAGCGTTGAAGGTTTATTTGAATGCAACACAAGGGAAAAAAGCTTCTAAAGAAGAAAAACAACAGGAAACAGAAACAGTAAAAGAATTTGAAGCAAAAAAAGTTGAAGCAAGCGCATTGGATGCTGCTGCAGCGCAAAATTGGGGCGCTCAGTTGTCGAAAATTGATGTATCTGATGCTGCTGTTGAAAGGAGAATGGCTGAAGCATTTGCCAATGCTCCATTTATGAAAGCTCTTGACGAATTGCAAGGTGTTGAAGATGAATTTAATTTTGTAAAATTCGCTCAAGCAAACATCACAGGTGTTAACCATGAAAAATTGGCTAAACATCTTGAAAAACCGCTGCATTTTGAAACAATTCAAGCTACAGCAGGTTTAATTCAAACGTTAACTGCATAAACTTATAAATAAACATTTACTCAATATTGATGACCGACAGGAATGTCGGTCTTTTGTTTATTTTTCAAAACTTAATAATCTAAAACCGCGTTTTTTCTTTTCGGTTTCGACATCAGGAAGTTCATAACATTTGATACAACGAGCTTCGTAAGTTTCATCTCCGCCTATCATTATTAATGGTGAATTTTTATCGGCAGGTTTGCCGTCAATAAGTCTTTGAGTACGTGTTGCATCTTCGCAGCCGCATTTCATGCATACTGCATGAAGCTTGTCAACTTTTGTTGCTATACACATCAACTCAGGCATGCTTCCAAACGGTTCTGCCTTAAAATCAAGTTCTAAGCCGGTACCGATTATTTTTTTGCCTTCTTGCATAAGTTTTGAAATAACTTTTACGATATTAGAATCAAAAAACTGCAATTCATCTATTGCAATAACTTCATCTTCGGGTTTTACAACACTCATTATTTGAATGGCATGCTTTACTTTTATTGCATCAAGCCATAAGCCGTTGCGGGATTCAATATAATCTCCTTTTGCCCTTGTATCCACTTCAGGTGAAATCACTTTAACCTTTTTCTTGGCAATGATACAACGTCTTACCCTTCTCAAAAGCTCTTCTGTCTTGCCGCAGCTCATCGGCCCCGTTATTAATTCAAAACTATATCCGTACATTTTTATCCCCAATATATATTAACATTTAAAATTTAAAATGTAAATTATACTAATTTTTGCATTTTTTTGTTTATTTGTGAATGAATTTTGTTTGCTCTATACAAATAATTTGTCAATTTATCATAATTTGCTTTAGTTTCGCCATACGGAACTTTCATGGCAATTAGTTCATCAACGTTGTCGTTTATACTCATCAAAGTATCTAATGAATCTCCTAAATCTGCAATAGATCTAAATTTTTTAGATATTTTTGAAAAAATTTTGCGAGTAAAAAATCTTGCAATTACTTTTAGAGGAGTTAAAGGCTTTCTGCGTTTTGCTGTACTGATTGCCAGTCTGTCGGCAATATTCTGTTTTGCATATTCTGATTTTAATTCCGCAATTTCGTTTTCAAGTTTTTTAGTTTGTATTTTTAGCTCCATTACATCAAGCAATTTGCCGAGAAGTTCTAATCCCTTGATTTTGTTATTAAGTTTTTCAAGTTCATCTTCTTTTTGAGCAATCAAAACTTCCATCTTTATTGCTTTGTCATCCAAATCTTTGAATGAATTATCGTTTAAGATGTTCAAATCATAATCATTTATTCTTTTGTAAGGATTATTGTTCATTTGATTTTGTTAAAACCCATAAATATTTTTTTTTGCGTTTCTATTCAATTGTATAAACTTTTTTGTAATACAGCCACAAACCTAAAATTGTTAAAACAATGTTAGGCAGCCAAGCAGCCCAAAATGTTGGAATTACTCCGTTTTCGCCAAAAGATATTGATAATGCTCTTATCAAATAATATGTGAAAATTATAAGTATACTAAATAAAAAGCCTCTGTTATATCTTACTCTTGGCGGAGTAATTGCAAGCGGAACACCGATTAACACAAATGCTATTGTTGTCAAAGGCAAAGCTAGTTTGTCAAATAGTTCAATTTTATATATTTTCTTTTGAGTTGCATCAAGTGAAATATTGTCTTTGATGTATTTAACAAGTTTTACAAAATTCATTTCTTTTGCGACATTTTTGTTTAATTCATTAGTTAAATCAAGTCCGAATTTTACAACAGATGTGTCAAACAAAGTTGTATTCAAGACTTTTCCTTCATCATCTACTGTATAGACAGCACCCTTTTGAAAATCCCATCCTTCAGGAGATGTTTTTCCTTCTTCAGCCTGCAAAACTTGAATAGTTCCTTGTTTTGCGGTATCAAGTACCGTAATATTATGCAAAATCTTATCTTCGCAATAGCCAACATAAAAAAGTCTTTTCAAACCGCCGTTATCATTTACTTCTTTGAATACAAAATTTTGTTTACCTTCAGGGATATTTTTTTGTCCTAATGACCATAATGCAAGGTCTTTAGACTGTTTCATCATTACCGGAACAACGGTTTCATTTATTGTAAAACAAAAAACTGACATCAAAATTGCAAAAATGAATATAGGTTTCGCGACTCTGTTCAAGCTGATTCCGCATGCTCTCATAACTGTTATTTCTGATTTTAAACTTAAGTTATTTAAAGTCATAACTGTTGCGAGCAATACTCCCATAGGAATTGTCATAACAATAACTTGCGGAAGATTTAGTATAATCATCATCAGTGCAACATTAAAAGGTATTCCAAAAAGAGAAATTTGTTTTATAAGGGTTATGAAAGTGTCGGATGCAAAAATAATTGATGTGAATACAGCTACACCCATCAAAAACATTTCAATAACCTGTTTTAAAATGTATTTGTCTAAAAGTTTTATTTCATCTTTTTCCATGTTTTTTATATTACCTGAATAATGTTTATTTATCAAATTCTAAAAGAACTTTTAATGTTTCTTTTTCTTTATTTTTTTCAAAAGCTTCAATTGCGTCATCAGCCTTGTATTTAGCTGAAATTAGAGGTGTAAAATCAACTTTTTGTGATTTTAAAAGTCTTAATGCAGCAGGAAACTGTCCGCATCTTGAGCCTAATACTGTTATTTCGTCAATAACAATCGGTGCAAGATTGAACTCTTTTGATGCGGCAACTGTGCTTTTCAAAACTAATACTCCTCTAGGTTTTGTCAGAGCAAGTGCTGTTTCAAAACCCGAAATAGAACCGGTTGCTTCAACTACAACGTCATATATTTTTTCAATTTTTAAATCATCTAAAAGTTTTGTTTCTACCCCTTGTGCTTTTGCAATATCAAGTTTGTTTTGGTGTTTTCCAACCAGTGTTACGTCTATATTTTGTGCATTAAGAGTCAGTGCTGTTATAAGTCCTAATTTCCCATCACCTAGAACAATAACTTTTTGGAACGGTTTTATATGTAATTGTTCTGTAATTTCACAAGCTGCTGCGAGCGGTTCAACAAATACTGCCTGTTCATCGGGAACATTTTTGGGAACTTCAAACAGAGTCTCCAACGGCATTGTAAAATATTGTGCAAAAACTCCGTCTTTTCTCCAAATCCCTAATGTATGACGTTCCGGGCAATGACGATATAATTTTTCTGCGCAATAAGGACAATCCGGCTTTTTGCATCCGTAACTTATTTCAGCAACTACTCTTTTGCCTAAAAGAGATTTGTCTTCGTCGTTTATTTCTTCAACAACTCCAACAGCTTCGTGTCCCAAAATCCCTTTATATCCCATATATCCTTTTGTAATTTCATAATCCGTATTACAAATTCCGGCAAGAGTCACTCTTACAAGAGCTTCTCCTTTTTGAGGAATTGGTTTTTCATAATCATTTACCAATTTTAATTCTTTATCAAATACTACAGCTTTCATCTTCTACTCCTTATAAAAAAATTATATCAAAAAATATAAAATTTATCATAAAAAAACTCCCTTTTGGGAGTTTTTTATTATGATTCTACATATTCTCTTAAACGTTTACTTCTGTTTGGATGGCGCAGTTTTCTCAAAGCTTTTGCTTCAATTTGTCTGATACGTTCACGAGTAACGCCGAACAATTGACCAACTTCTTCCAATGTTCTTTGGCGTCCGTCATCCATACCAAAACGCAATCTCAAAACATCACGTTCTCTTGGTGAAAGTGTACACAAAACTTCTGCCAAATCTTCTCTCAAAAGTTCTGATGCAACAGTTTTTATTGGAGCATCAGCTTCTTTATCTTCAATAAAGTCACCCAATCTTGAATCTTCTTCTTTTCCGATAGGTGTTTCGAGAGATAAAGGTTCTTGAGCAATTTTAATGATTTCACGAAGTTTTGGAATAGAAACGTTCATTTCAATTGCGAGTTCATCTTCGGTCGGCTTTCTTGAAAGTTCTTGAGCTAAACGTCTTGTAACTTTTTTCAATTTATTAATTGTTTCTACCATATGAACCGGAATACGGATAGTTCTTGCCTGATCGGCGATAGCTCTTGTAATAGCCTGCCTAATCCACCAAGTAGCATATGTTGAAAATTTGA
>CACYCU010000017.1 GCA_902772945.1 uncultured bacterium
GGAAAAATTCCCACTAAAGGTTCATACAAAGCATTCTCCTCAAATAATTTATATATAGAATCATACCCCCATTTTGATATTTCATTAGAGAGAAATAGAACTCGTATTTTTTCTTTGTTTTTATATTTATTACGTATTCTCGGAATCACAGACTGATAATTTTTTTGTACTTTTTTTAAAGAATTTTTTCTAATTTTTAATTTTAAACCCAAAATATATAATGTATTATGTTTTTCGTTTTCTCTATCTTCAAAAGAAAATATATGTTTTAGTATATATAGCATATAATATTTTTTCCAATTATATTTAATAATTTCTTTAAAAATTTTGTAATCTTCACTCTTTCTTAGATATTCGTTTGGATAAGTGTCGTCAATCTCACAAAAAAACTTCTTTATATCGTTATAAAATGTTTTTGCAAACTTGTGATTACGTCTTATTAAGCAATCAAAATAAAAAATATATGTATGAATAAGATATAAAACAAAAAATTCTAAAACACCTTTTGCGTCATCATGTTCTCTACAAAAATCTTTTACATATTCGTAACACTTTCTTTTGGTTTCAATTACGCTTATATATAAATTTGGATTCCGCATAAGAGATTTTCTGTGAATTCTATAAAAATACAAGCTATTTGCAACAAATGACATGCTTTGTGAATTTAAATATAATTTCACAATAAAAATATCGTCTTCACAAAATCTATGATTGCTAAATCTTATATTATATCGGTCTAATAATTCCTTTTTTATAATTTGAAAACATAAATATGTACTTATAAAAAAATTATCATTACAATGTCTAATTACTATGTGCTTTTTGTCTTGCGCATTTCTAAAAGGTAAAATTTCGTTTGCAACTTTTACACAACGATTTTTTGTCTCAAAATATTTTGTAAAATTAAACTTGACCATATCATTATTATTTTGAATAGCCTGATTATAGAGTATTTCACATGCTGACAAATCCAGCCAGTCGTCAGGGTCTAGGAACATTATATATTCGCCCTTAGCAATATCTAAAGCCATATTTCTGGCGACGCCTGGGCCGCTGTTTTTCTCCGTTTGAATAAAACGAATTCTTGAATCGTTTTGGGCAAACTCAAGGATTATATCCGCGGATTTGTCTGTAGAACAGTCATCAACACAAATAATTTCAATATCCGCTAATGTTTGATTTATAACGCTGTTTAAAGCTTCTCTTATGTATTTCTCAACATTATAAACAGGCATTATTATAGTAAATTTTGTCATCATAACTCCATGCTTGCGTATTTATTTACAATAATTCAATGCATACGTACAAGAATTGTAATTTAAAAAATTGTTTCAGTCAATGTCTACATAGACTTTAATCATACATTAGACACTTGCAGGGTTATATTAGTTATGTTCGCATTGTACTTTATAAAAATACCACGTTCACATTGAAGGAGTTTTATATGTTATATGAAGACAAAAATTTTATTGCCGGTAAAATCAAAGAAGCAAGAAAAAAAGCATTAATGACACAAGAACAACTTGCCGAACAAATAGGCATAAGTGCTAAACAATTGTCTAGGATTGAAAACGGTGATTATATTCCTTCCTTAATAACTTTTTTAAATTTAATCCAAATATTAAATATAGGCATAAATGATTTTGGTATAAAAATAACAAATAATAGCAATGCCATTAGAGATAAATTTTTAAAGCTTGTATATTGCATGAATGACGATGAATTGGAGTTTTTCTATGGTGTTATTTTAAATATAAAAAACAATATTTTTAAAATCACAAATCAAAAGAAAAGTAAATCTCAATAGCCTGTACAAATTACAAACAGCATTTATAATGCATTCTCATATTATATTCCGTTATTTACTATTGAAATGAAAAGTGCTAGTATAATCCTATGTTAAGTCTCTATGTAACATCCTCACACAGAAAATGCGGTAAGACATTTATTTCTACCGGTCTAGCTGCTACAATGCAAAGCTTGGGATATACAACAAGTGTTTATAAACCTATTCAAACATGTGGTATCGAAAAGAATGGTTTCATGCAATCTCCGGATTTAACGTATGTAAAAACTGTAGATCCGTACATAAACACTGTTTTTACATATCTTTTCAAGTCCAATGCGGAACCTCTTATTGCATCTGAAGCTGAAAATAAGCAGATTGAGTTAGAATATATTCAAAATGAATATAAGAAAATTTCATTAACGTCAGAGTGCACAATTCTTGATGGTGATTGCGGGATTTCAAGCCCGATTGCCGCAAATTTATCTAACATAGATATGATACAAAAACTAAAACTTCCGGTGTTAATTATTACAAAACCTGATTCAGATAGTATAAATAATACTCTTCTTACAATAAATTCAGCGCTTGAGCACAAAATAGAAGTAAGAGGTGTTGTTATAAATAATATAATGCCGAATTGCAGCAAGGTGCTTTTAAATTCAATCCCTAGAA
>CACYCU010000018.1 GCA_902772945.1 uncultured bacterium
ACACTCTCTTTTTTTCTTTAATTTTTTGTCCCTTTTTCGTTACATTTCGTTACAATAGGAGCCGAAACGATTGTATAGCGCGATTGTTGGATGTTATGTTTTGCAATAAAAAATCCGTGAATTTCACGGATTTTTTTGTTTATTTAATATTTGAGAACGTCCAAGCATCAAATGTTGGCGTTTCAGAAATCTTCATCTCTTTCTTTTGTTCGCCTGATGAAGAATCACTGTGAGCAATAGGCTTATACAACCTATTATAATATTCTATTACCATTCTATCAGAATTAAAGTAAGCTTCGGATGTTCTTATAGCTTGACGCATTAATCTTGCCCATTCTTGTTTGTTTTCATAATATGTAGGAATAATTTCTTTTTCAATAATATTCATTACACATTCGTGATCTTTCCAATGGCGTTCTTCCCAAGGCATTTCATCATCAAGACCTTCATACTCAACTGTAAATCCATTAATTCCGTTAAATGTACCTTCAACAGTCCAGCCGTCATATATTGATAAGTGCAAAGCGCCATTCATGTTAGCAGACATACCTGAAGTTCCTGAAGCTTCAAAAGGTCTCAACGGAGTATTCAGCCAAATATCTGAACCTCTTTTTAACATACCTGATAACTCCAGCTCATATCCGGGTAATACAACAACATTTTTTAGGCTGTGAGAGCGATTTAAAAGTTTATTAAACATCTCTTTACCCATTACATCATCAGGATGGAATTTTCCTGCAAATATAATTTGAATTTTATTTGCATTTAAAAGTTTTTCAATTCTGTCTTTATCCATTAGTATTAACCAAGCACGTTTGTAATCTGCAAATCTTCTTGCCCATGTTATTGTTAATACATCAGGGTCAAATCTTTTACCTGCAACATTTGCTACATATTCAAACAATTCAGCCTTCATTTCTCTTTTTGCTGACAACAAATCATAAGAAGTTTGGGCTGTTTGAATTCTCTTATCCTGCCAATAATGAAGGTTTACAGCATTTGTAATAGCTCTGATAGGGCATCTGCCATCAACCCATTCCCACATTTTGTTTGCGACTAAACCGTGTAATTGAGATACTGCATTAGCAATTCTTGACATTCTCAAGGCTGCAACAGTAAGTGAGAAATTTTCACCGCCCAATTGAACAGCCATGTCTCTGGATGCTCCTGCAAAGAATCCGCCTTCCATTAACGTATCAACCCAATGAACTTCATTACCTGCAGCTACAGGAGTATGTGTAGTGAATACTGTTCTTTTCTTTACTTCGTTCAAATCACCATTATATTGTCTTAAAAGTTCAAAAGCAGCAGGCAGTGCGTGACCTTCGTTCATATGAATAACATCAAAATTATAGCCAACAGCCTGCAATATTCTAACACCTGCAATACCAAGTACAGTTTCTTGAGCTATTCTTATTTTTTCATTACCATCATACAGCTTGTGAGAAATGCTCTTTGCCCAATCACTATTGCCTTCAATATCGGTTGTCAACAAATAAACAGGGCAAGTACCAAATAAATCAGGTTCAACAAGGTATGCTTTTACTTTAACTTTTTCACCGAAAATATCAACTTCTGTAGAAACACCAATATCTTTTAAAAAGTCATAATATTTGCGGATATAAGCAACTTCTACTTGACCATCATGAGCAATACGCTGATCATAATAACCATAAGACCAAAGCATTGTCACACCAACCATTGGCATCTGCAAATATCCGGCAGACAACATATGTGAACCTGCTAAAAATCCTAAACCGCCTGAATAAGTCTTTAAAGACTGATCCATTGCAATTTCCATTGAAAAATAAGCTACATTAGGTAATGACATATTAAATTCCTCTTCTAATACTACACAAACTTACCCATTTTAGGGTGTATCTATATTCTAACACAAAAAACATTTAGTCAAACTTTTTACATAAATACAAATAATTAATCCTTAAGAATTAGATATAATTGAAATATTATATTTTACAAACTTAATAATTTTTGATCGAATTATTATCAAGAATCTTTTCTAAAGCAATTTTTACATGCGAATATGTCAATCCGCCTTGCATGTATGCTGTATAAGGTTGACGCAGCGGGCCATCCGCTGAGAGTTCAATAGTTGAGCCTTCAATAAACGTACCACCTGCCATAATAATTTTATCTTCATAACCCGGAACATACTCAGGTACAGGAGTTACATATCCGTTAACAGGTGAGAGAGCCTGTATTGTCCTACAAAATTGTTCTAAAGGTTCAGCAGAGCCAAAAGTGATATTTTGAATTATATCAGTACGTTTTTCATAGTATTTTGGTGCGCTATCATAGCCTATTTCATCAAATATTTTTGATGCTAGAATAGCACCTTTTACTGCATCACAGACAACTGACGGAGCCATAAAAAGTCCTTGAAATATTAATCTGTGTTGATTAAACATAGCACCACCTTCACAGCCAATACCGGGGGCTGTTAAACGATTCGCAGCTTTATCCACATATTTTGCTTTACCTGCGACATACCCACCGGCTTCTACAAGCCCTCCTCCGGGATTTTTTATTAAAGAACCTGCAATAATATCAGCTCCGACTTCAAGAGGTTCTTTTTCTTCAACAAATTCACCATAGCAATTATCGACAAAGCAAATACAGTCAGGATTTTTTGTTTTAACGATTTTGCAAATTTTTCCGATTACATCTATTGTTAGAGATTTTCTTGTAGAATAACCTTTTGAGCGCTGAATCAAAACCATCGTTACCGAATTGTCAATTTTTTGCTCAAGAAGTTCAAAATCAACATCAGTCCCATTCTTGAGCGGAATTTCATCATAAAAAACTCCATGTCCAATCAATGAATCTTGTCTAATTTCATCATCACCTGCAATTCCAATAACTTCTTGCATAGTGTCATAAGGAGCCCCCGCAACAGAAATTAGTTTATCACCATATTTTAAATTTCCAAAAAGGCAGCAAGCCAAAGTATGAGTTCCTGATGCAAAATGAATTCTTGCTATGGCCTTTTCAGCTCTAAAAACATCTGCAAATACTTTATCTAACACATCTCTTCCAATATCATCGTGTCCATAACCAGATACAGTATAAAAATGTTCAGGTGCAACTCTGTTATCAATAAATGCCTTTAAAACCTTTTCCTGATTGTAATCTCTTATATCCTCAATATACTCAAATTCTTTAGATAAACTTTTTTCTGTTTGTTTAATAAAATCTTTGCTATTCATAATAAATGTATAATATTACAAGCAAAAATTACCGTCAATTAAACTAAGTTAACTGTAAAATGAAATGTTTAAATTTTCAAAATAAAATTTTTATATGTATAGAATTATATTAATATTATTTTTATTAGCGCTTCCTGCAATGTCAGAAGATTATAGTATTTATAAACCTGACAATTATTCAACAGATAATATTAAAGAAAGGGTTTTATTCATTTTAGACTTTTCAAACAGCATGAACGAATTTCTAGAAGGAAGAAGAAAAGTTGATTTAATGATAGATACAATGAAAAGAATTCTGCCAAATCTTGATCCAAATATATCTGTAGGCTTACGAGTATACGGGCACAGATCAGGATTTACACCAATGGATGCATGCAGAGCTTCTTCTCTCGTTACACCAATATCTGTTTCAAACGCTTATAATATAAAAAATTCGCTAACAAAACTTTCTCCACGAGGGATGACACCGATAACTTATTCATTAAAACAGGCAATTAAAAATGATTTTATTGGTTATATGGGAGAAAAACATATAATTTTACTAACTGATGGCGGAGAAAATTGTGATGAAAGTCCTTGCAAATATGTTATGGAGTTAATAAAAATAAGACACGACATAAAAATTGATGTAATAGCATTTAATGTAGATAACAGTGATGACTTGTCACAACTTGAATGCACATCTCTTGTTACAAGCGGAAAATTTTACAATGCTCGAACAGCCGCTGAACTCGTAGAAAGTATGAACAATAGCATTAACAGCTATAAAAAGGTTGAAGCTAAAATAATTGTGCATTAACCGCAATTAGGATCTTTTGCATCAATTTTTCCGTCATAATTGTTATCTATACCGTCAAAACAAGAGCCTGGCGAATCTTTTCCTTCCGGTTTTGGATTTATCTTTAAATATTTTTTCGGGATTTTATTCCATAAATATTCAAAAAATCCTTTATAATATTTAGCTAATTTTTCATCTTCAATTATTAAAAGATTTTCATCATTTGCATTTTCTCCGCTATTAGTAAAATTCATAGAGCCTGAAATTACATATTTATCATCTATAATTATAGATTTTGAATGGACTTTTCCTGCAAAATTTTCAACTTTTAAAGAAACACCTGAATTCCTTAAATTTTTAATTTTGCTTTTAGCAGAACTTGTGTGAGTTGCATCAACAATAACTTTTACCTTAACTCCTCTTTTATTAGCAGAGATGAGAGCATTAGAAAATTTTTCGTGCGTTATGATGAAAGCCGGAATATAGATATAATCTTTAGAATTATTTATATAATTTATTAAATAATTTTCAATAATTTTATCTTTTGGTGAGAATAAGGGGGTTATTCTTGTATCGCTTACTATTACAGTATTATGCTTTATAACATTCTTCTGTTTTTGAAAATTTCCTGAAATCATTTGATTAAATTCAGATTTATATATTTGTGCAATTTCCTTTGAATCAATAAAAAAGATAGTATTTGTGTTAAAACCAGACAAACCTGTTTTTGAAAAATTCATGGAACCTGTAACTATTGAATTATCATCAAAAATCATAAATTTGTTATGCATTAACCCCTTTTTTGTATCAGATTTATATTCTGCGGCTAGATTTAAGATCTCAGATGTTTTAGGATAATAATTTGATTCGCTTACATCATACACAACTCTTATCTTTACTCCTCTGTTTTTTGCTTTTTCCAGAGCTTTGTATACCGGTTGCACACTATCCCAACCTTACATTGCAATATCAATAGACTCTTTTGTTGAATTTATTTTCTTGACTATCTCACTGCAAGCAGGAAAATTACAGTTGCCATCCGGTCTTAATTTTACAGAAGAATCTGCAAGATACATTTTTATACCACCTTTTGACAGTATCAGCGGATAATTGATCTGTTGAGGAGTTTCTTTAACATCAACATGACAATATTTGCATTTGGCAGAATCTGATGGCACCTGACTCCTAGGAATAATAGAGGCATCATGTGCAACTTTTCCAAATTCACAATCCAGTTTATGATATTTGTTACTTCTATGGTTCAAAATAACCAAATCTAACTTTTTGGCTTGATTTAAACGCTCTTCAAATTTATCGGATTTATTATTATTAAAAAATCCATAACCTGAAACAAACAGCCTACTCATATAGGATTCATTATTTACGAATATATCACCATAATTACAATCACTGTTTTTTCTACCAAACAATTTTACTTTAACTTTCTTATCTGCTAGCTCATTTTCAGCAAAAATATCTGTCAGATAACCGAGCTTTAATGCTTCAATATTACTTATACCAACAATTTTAGATAAGTCTTGCTGATTATCAAACAAATTAGATGTAAAGACTTTTACATCCGGAATGCAAACAACCTCGTCAGCATCTTGCTTACCGTTGTTGTTTAAATCAACAGCTATCTTAGATGCATTAATTATCTTTATAACATTTAGACTAGATCTTCTATTAAAATCAAAAACTAAGAATGCTGCAAAAGATATTAATATTAGTACCACTAAATAAATTCGTTTCATTATACTTTATTTTTAATAGTTTTATAATTCGTTAATTCAAAACCCATTCTTAATATTTTGTCTTTTAAATCTTTATTTTGAGTAATCATAAATTCATTATAATGTCCATTATTTTTTGAAACAGCATATTTACAAGGATGAATCAAGGCTTCTGCAATACAATCTTCGTCAAGATTTTTTAGACCATACTCTATTGTTGCATCATCCATCATACCTGTATAGCCAACTCCCAAGAGATAATCATTTGTCAATAATCCAAAATCACTGACAACAGCTCTATTTTGTTTTGTAAAGCTATTCAAGAGCAAAATTTTTAATATGTTTGGCGGATAACTAAGATTTATATGTTTTTTTACAGACGGAACAAAATACAATTCTTCGTACTGAGTTCTGATGAAAGGTATATTATATTCCTTGGCCAGCCTTGCAGCTATTTTGAATATATTAGGTATCGCATGGGTATGAACATGAGAATCTATATGATCGACCTTTGTATAATTCATTATAGTTTCAATTTGTGTTCTGAATTCAAATTCAACTTGTTCTAAAAAATCTTTATTTCCTGACTTCAAAATTAGATTTAAATAGCCGTTATTAAATTTTCCTTTTTTATCTGTTAAAAGCGGAGACTTTGTCAAAGCTTTCCCTTCTATAATATTTAAATGAACACCTATACCAAGATTTGGACATTCCGGTATAATTTCATTTACGGCTGCATTGAAAGCTTTGCCGTTTGCGCATAAACTTGCACTTGTTAAAAATCCGTTATGATATCCTTCCAAAACTGCTCTATTATGAGCTTTAGACATTCCAAAATCATCTGCATTTAAAATAAATTTTTTATTAACCATATACCTTGCCTTAATTTTATAAATATTATATTATAGAAAAGCAGATTTTTGCAAATATGAAGAGGAACGTTAAATATTATGAAAAAGCCGCAACTAGCAGTTATAATTCCTTGCTATAATGAGGAATTGTGTATTGAAGATACTGTAAACAAACTTTTTGAAGTTATTAATTCTTTAATTGCGAAAGATAAAATAGCGGATAATAGCTATCTATATCTCGTAGATGACGGTTCAAAAGATAATACTTGGAACATTATCGAAAAACTTCATAACACAGATAACAGAGTAAAAGCTCTAAAATTTATAAGAAACTATGGAAATCAAAAAGCCCTAATTGCAGGTTTAGAAGGAGTTCGTGCTACAGGTTGCGATTGTGCGGTTTCAATTGATGCAGATTTGCAACAAGATGAGTGGGCGATAGAAAAATTTATTGATGAATACACAAATGGAGCAGATATAGTCTCCGGTATCAGAAATAACAGAAAAACAGATTCATTTTTCAAAAAAACAACAGCACTTATGTTTTACAAAACTATGAACATTCTCGGTGCAAAAATCCCGCCAAACCATTCAGATTACAGGTTGGTGAGTAAAAGAGCTTTGGATATAATGGAACAATTTCCCGAAAAGCAACTTTTTTTAAGAGGATTTTTTAATGAAGTTGGCTTAAAAACAGCTTATGTGCATTTTGATGTTAAACCCAGAATGGCAGGAGAATCAAAGTTTAATTTTATGTCATTAATGGCACTGGCTCTAAATGGCATAACATCATACAGCGTTGTTCCCCTTCGTTTTGTGGCTGTTTTGGGATTTTTTATGGCATTATTTGGATTTTTGGCAGGTTTTGAAACTGTGTTTGAAAAAATTGTATGGAACAATTCTCCAAACGGTTTTGCAACATCAATAATTTTATCTTGTGTTTTCGGTGGCACACAATTATTTTGCCTTGGTCTAATAGGAGAATACATCGGACAGGTTTATAGAGAAGTAAAAGCAAGACCACGCTACATAAAAGATATAGAACTAAAATAAAAAAGCTGCGCCACTGTCTATCGAATTTTTAAAATAAAATTTCAAAACCAATTATCTCTTTTAAAACACATGACACCCGAAAAGGTTACCTTAGTGCTGCTATGTTTCCATCCTGACACGGTTCGGCATTTTTCGCCGCCATACATTCTAACGTCAACAATAATTAATTTATCAAAGTTATTCGCCAAACCCTCACAACAGGCTCTGCACCCTGCATAAACTTCAGGTCAAGAGATTGCAATTCCCCGTGGAGCGCAGCTTAAATTTATAATACCATAAAATAATGATTTCGCAATTGATATTTAACTTATTTTTGTAGTAATCTTTTTTATAAAGGAACGCGTATGCCTCAATTTTTAATTAATTCAAAAGATATTTCGGATAGCAAAATCACAATATCAGACAAAGAAAATTATACTCATATTGCAAAATCTTTGCGCATAAAAAAAGGTGAAAAACTTCTTTTAATTGACGAAAACCAAATGAGATATGAAACTGTTGTTGAAGAAGTCACAAACAAGGAGATTAAAGTATATGTGGAAAATTCTTATAAATCTGCTAGAAGGCTTGATTTTGGATTATATCTTGCACAAGTTCCGCTTAGAAGTGATGCCCAAAGTATCATCATTGAAAAAGCAACGGAGCTCGGAGCTGACGGGATTTATCCTATTTTTAGCGATAATTGCGCTGTTAGCCGAACTGTTATTGAAAAGAAAATTCCCAAATGGCAAAAAATTATGTACGAGGCTTTTAAGCAGTGCGAAAGAGCATATGTACCCAAATGCTTTGATTTAATAAATTTTGAAGAAATTATTAAACTCAAAAATGAATATAAAATAATTGCATTCTGCGAACGTAACTGCCAAATGACATTTCACGAATATTTTAACAATAATCCTATTTTAAACAAAGATAAATTACTTGTTATAATAGGTCCTGAAGGCGGATTTTCAAAAAAAGAATTTGATTATTTAAAATCAAACTCAATACCAATGCTGACATTAGGTGATTTAATTTTAAAAGCTGAAACAGCAACTATAGTTGCTTTAGGAAATATAATCTATGAATACAACAATTCAAAAAAGAATTAAGTCAGACAAAACTTTGAATTTAATTACACAAAAAACTGACAATCAAATTTTTATTGTCGGAGGTACAGTTCGTGATTATATTTTGAATGTTGAAACGCATGACAGAGATTTAATCGTTACAGATGAAGAAGCTGAAAGTTTTTCTTTAAAATTATCCAAAATACTGAATGCAACATTTGTGCCATTGGATGTTGAAAATAAAATCTACAGACTTGTTATGCCGGATAAAATCAATTATCTTGATATTACTAATCCGATAGAAAACTCTTTGCAAAAAGATTTGTTAAGGAGAGATATATCAATTAATGCAATTGCTGTAAATATAAGAAATTATGAAATAATAGACTATGCTAACGGATTATTTGATATAGAAAAAAGAATTATAAATTCTATTGACGAACATAATTTTTATGATGATCCTTTAAGAATTTTAAGAGTTTTTAGGTTCAAAGCT